>CAKSDT010000164.1 GCA_934446135.1 uncultured Clostridia bacterium | reverse complement strand
GCATAATCCGCAATACAAAGAAGGATGAAGCAGAAAATGACACTAAACAGTATTACTTTAACTGTATCAGAAGTAAATTTGTATATAAAAAACACTTTTGAAGCAGATTTTCTTTTGAACAGTTTATGGGTTAAGGGTGAAATTTCAAATTTTAAGTTACATTCTTCAGGACATATTTATATGACTCTTAAGGATGAAGGCGGAGTTTTAAAATCGGTTATGTTTCGTACAAGTGCTTCGAGATTGAAATTTTTACCTGAAAACGGAATGAAAGTGTTAGCACATGGGAGGATTTCTGTTTACGAGCGTGACGGTCAATATCAACTCTATGTTGACGCATTAGAGCCTGATGGTATTGGTGCATTATACAAAGCATTTGAGCAGATGAAAGACAAACTTGAAAAAGACGGTTTGTTTGATGCCGGACATAAAAAAGGCATTCCGAAATATCCGGAAAAAATTGCTGTTGTAACTTCACCTACCGGTGCTGCAGTCAGAGATATACTTAATGTTTTGACAAGAAGATATAAACTTGCGGATATAACGATATATCCTGTTCAAGTTCAGGGAAAAGAAGCATCTGGGCAGATTAAAAGAGCATTGGAATATATCAATTCCTGCACTGATGCCGATGTGATAATTTTAGGCAGAGGCGGGGGTTCAATAGAGGACCTTTGGGCATTTAATGAGGAAGTCACTGCAAGAGCAATATATGAATCATTTATACCAATTATTTCAGCGGTCGGACATGAAACTGATTTTACAATTTCTGATTTTGTTTCTGATATGAGGGCTCCTACACCGTCTGCCGCGGCAGAACTTGCGACTCCTTCGCAAATTGAAATTAAAAATCAGTTAAATCAGTATATCTTAAGAGTGAATCAAGCGGCAATATATAATATCAAACATTGCCGTACACTGTGTGATAACTTAAAAAACAGAATTTCATCAACAACAATAATAAATATGTATAATCAAAAGAGAATATATGTTGATTCTTTAGTTAAAAGTATGCAGCACATTGCAACTTTAAAGTTTAGTAATGCGGAAAAACAATATTCAAATCTTTTAACAGAACTTGAAACTTTAAACCCTGCGACCATTTTAAAACGGGGATATTCTGTGCTTTCGGGTAATGGAAAAGTAATCAGAACAGTTAAAGATGTAAATGTGGATGATGAAGTGGATATTAAACTTTCTGATGGAACTGTATATGCAAAAGTAATGAAAAAAGAGGTGCAAAATGGCTGAAAAAAAATTTGAAACCCTATTAAATGAACTTCAAAAGACTGTAACATCTCTTGAAAATGGAGAATGCGGTTTGGAGGATACATTAAAATTGTATGAAAAAGGAGTAAAACTCGCTGCGGATTGCAATAAGATTCTTGACAATGCTGAACAAAAAATAAGAATTCTTTCAAAGACCGATAATGGCTTGGAAGAAGTTCAATTTGAGAATGACGGGGTATATTATGTTTGAAAATAAATTGAATTATTATTTAAGTAG
>CAKSDT010000163.1 GCA_934446135.1 uncultured Clostridia bacterium | reverse complement strand
CAGGGTATTACCTGTATATTCCTAAAATGTCTGATGTAGAGAGATATAGGGATAATAAGTACGCTATAGCTATGAACAACTTAATTGACAAGGCTATCTTGTTTGAAGAAAAAGACCCTAAGTATAAAGCTGTACGGGATCAAGCGATTATAGCATTAGCAGATATGAATACACCAGAAGGTAATAAGTTTTTGGAGGCATATCTGTATTCTGATGATCAAAAAATAGATTTAGCCTTAAAAAAAGGAATATTTAAGGCTTTAGCGGCAAAGAATGAGGATTTTTTACATGAATATGTAGATACTTGTTTGAAAGAAACTAAACAGGGGAAAATGACAGTATACGATCAATTATTATATGTGACTAGAGATGAAGATCTCGAAAACAGTGATTTTGTTGAACGTAAAATAGTACTGGATATCGTTAGCAATACTAATGGTTCAGATATAGGTAGCACATATATTGATTTTATTAAAAATAAGAACTTTAAGTGTGCGCAAAAGATTTCGGATAAAGATAGATATACCTATCAAGATAAACTTACATATTTTCTTTCTGGTTATATAAAAACTTATAGTGAATTAGAAGGATTCGATGAGAGAAAAACGAGAGAAATTGACAAGCAAATAGATGATATAAGGAGGGAACGTAAGCAGATAGAATTTTATCTACGAAATGTTGACGAAGTAACTCGGAAAATGGTTAACGAAATATACGTTACTCAAGGAATTAATAAGGCACTAGAATATCATAATCAAGTTTCTAAAGATGCAATAAATAAAGTAAATAGGTATTGGAAACTTGAATCAGAGTTAGAAAAATTAAATTATAAAAAGAAAAATCTGCAAAATGAAAAACATAGTCTTGAATGGCAAAAACAGTGGTACTACAAAAGACTGAAAGAGTTTGTCGGTAATAATGTTAATTTACCAAAGGATCTTTTGGGAATTAATTGGGACGATCCTTCTGCCTATATTTCAAAATTAAAATTTGAATTGAGAAGTGATGGAGGATTGCTTGTATATAGGGATAGTAACGCTCAAGAAGTTCCTTTAAGAACAACAGAGTGCTTGCCTGATGGTATAGCTGTGTTGAGTAGTAGATTTGTATTAAATAAAAGGGGTACTAAAATTGTATCAATAGAACTCGAATGTAGTAGTAACGATTGGAATACAATCTATAAATATTTGAGTGATAAGTATGGCTCTACTTCTTCTCCTCTTGATGAAGCAAGCAAAACACGATATAGGAGCGTTTGGTTAGGATATGATAAGGCTATAGATCTGCTTTACTATAAAGGAGATGCTAAATTGATATTACACTGCGATGATAAAGAAACGCTGTTTTCTAGTTGAGAACTAGAATGTTAGGAGCTGACAATATGCTACGAAGACCTTGGTTTACAGACAAAAATGGGAATAAAAAACAACCTAAAAATGATTGGGATGATATGTTGTCAACGCAAGAAGAGATAGATGCTTGTGCTGAAAAATATATTCGTCACTATCAAGCATTGCGTTCTGAGTTTAAAAGTAA
>CAKSDT010000162.1 GCA_934446135.1 uncultured Clostridia bacterium | reverse complement strand
TATTGTAACTATTTAATTTAGAAAAATATGTTCTAAGTTAAAGCACCAAATTATCGTCCTTATCAGTATGGCAAACATCGCCAAAACTTTCAAAAATAACCATAAGAGGCCTTGTATTAGAACGAATATATTTTTCTGCCTGCTTAGCCCTTGTTTTATCTGTTTTTGGTATTGAATGTTCTTCGCAATACTCATCTCTAAATACATTTCTTGCCTTGATTTCGTCATATATAGTTTTGGAAAATTCTCTCAAACTTTCAATATCGCAATCCAGCAATGTAGTATTAAACGAGGTATTTGCTTTAATTTCCCTTTCATATTGACCGCCAAAAACAGTATCCACGCTTTTTCTGACAATAATCAAATCCATATCATTATGCTTACAAGCGTAAATCAAATTATCAAACACGGGTTTAACACCGTCAGGATTGCCAAAATAGAGCGACAAGGAATATAATTGATGAAACGGCATTGCAACAGGCTTGGTTGATGATACAACATAGCCAAGCGGCAAGCAATTCTTACCAAAATCTTTGCAAAAATCGTCATATTCCTGTTCTTTATCAAGCATTGGTAATTTTTTAACATTACCGCTATTTGAATATTGATATGAAATATTATCAAGTCTTTCTTTCAAAAGAGCGGCTCTGTACTGATCCTACTTATATCAATAAGGCATTGCAAAATGGTGTTCAAGAACCCTCTCGTCAACAATGCAAAGTCCTCTACCCGGAATCTGCGGCGGTGTAAATGTGCATTTTGCATCGAGCATATCGTTATAATCATAACGGTCTTTTCCGTTAAAGGTTATCTTGTAGTCAAACTCATCCCTGCTTTTCATATTAAAATCGCCCGGACGATTAGCAGTTACAATATACTTTACGCCATAGTTTGCCGCTTCATTTAATTTATCTTGAAGAGTAGAATAAACGTCCTCACCGGCGGCAAAATTCCTGATATTTGAAAAGCCGTCTATAATTACAAATATCATTGACATTGAAGCTATTTTGCAATATGAGTTGTAGTTCGTTACATCCGCCTGTGCAAATATTTTCTTTCGTTCGTCGATAATATCGTCAATAAGTGTAAACAATCTCTTGAAATCGCCCTCATTTGCATCTGTAAGATATGCTCCGCAATGCGGAAGCTTTGAAAAAGCCCTAAGTGCGCCCGCAGATAAATCCAAAATATAATAATTGAAATTTTCAGGAGAATAACGCTCGACGAAATTAAGAAGTAAGGTACTGACAAATGTACTCTTGCCATTTGCAACCGAGCCATATATGAGCATATTGTGAAGGCTCATCATATCAATTGTTAATGGGAATTGACTTTGCATTTCAGGGTCGTCAACCATACCCATCAACGCAGTCATAGTACCATCCAAATTTTCGCTGTATTCATTTGCAAGTTCATCATAATCAAGATTACTTGGCAAAGGATTTAGCCAAAGACTTTTAGGCTCAATATTTTTACGTTTTGCAAGATCAGACAAATACTTAACTATTGAAACAATTTGTTTAGTGCCGGTCTTAACCTTTTCTGTTTCTTTTTTTACATTGATGATAAC
>CAKSDT010000161.1 GCA_934446135.1 uncultured Clostridia bacterium | reverse complement strand
GGGTTTATCTGCATTTGAGCATTAAAGTTAAGAATATCATTAAAATTTGCCATATTGGCAACTTTATCTTTCTTTACTCTTATATCTTGAATACCTATATCAGCCAATTTTAAAATTTTAAGTGCCTGCTCTTTATACTTGCCATTTCCCATAGTATAAATATCCAAAATGTTAGCATCGTTTTCAAAAACTATCAATAGATTTTGAAACCACTGCATAACATCGTTTAAATACGGAGCAATATCTAAATGAAAATTATTGCCCACAGATAAAAATAAAGTATTTTTAGAAATATTAATCAATCTCGTTGCTTGTTTTGATAAACCTGTAATTTCAAGATCATTATCCGTGCGCTTAAATACAGGAGTTAATCTCTCTTTTCTACGCTCTAACCATTCCGATTTGACAACGCCTTTTAATAATGTAAAGCCGTATTTGTAGTAAGAAGCGTTGTGGATAATTTCCACTTCATAAGTACTTTCCTCATTTTGAGCATTCTCATAAAATGCAAAGGTTTCATTGGCGGCAACAATAGGAAACTGAGATGCCGACATTAATAATACGTTTTTCATATACGCAAGTGCTTTTAAAACATTTGACTTCCCAGATGCATTTCCACCAAAAATAACAGCGGATTTTATAAACTCATTTTCATCTTTGGGCATTAACCTACTATCAACAGTAAATGTATTGATTTCTCTCAATTCCGTATCTTTAACAGCTTGCATACTAAAAATATTCTCTTGATAAAACGATCTGCAGTTCTTGAATAAAAAATTAACTAACATACTTAACTCCTATTTTAAAATGGATTATTATGATTATACTTTATTATATGCCAAAAGTCAATAGATTAAGCAGATATTTTGCGGCTTTTTTGCAAAATACAATATTAACATGAATGTCATAAATTAAATAAATACTTTAACAACCAAATTTTTATACTGATTTTGTCTTAATAATTGTTTTCTTTTATTTCTATATCTTAAAGCATCCTTGAACGGAATAGTAAATGTACAGTAAAGTTTCTTTTCTGTATTAAAGTTTTCTTTTGAATCAAAACACAAATACCAAGAGAACTCGGTTTCGCTCTCGACTTTGATTTGCGTTACCAATTTATCAATGATATTTTCATCGAAATCGATGCTGTTGGTAGAGATAAATTCAAGCAAGTGCTTTTTGATTTGCTCCTTTGAGAACGAATGCGACTGTGAAACTCTCGGTAGATTTTCATAGTCAAGCAGCTGTTGTTCGGCTTGCTTTTTATCCGCATCGACAGTCGCTTTTAATCTTAAATATGTATCTCTGTCTAGAACACTACTTTTCTGTTGCCAACTGTTTGATGATTGTTCATTTTTGTTCTCCTTTAATTTTTATAGTCATCTTAAACTATACCATATTAAGAGAACGCAAAAGTCCTGCAAATTCCTCATCGCAGGCTTTATGATGTATATTCAAGTACTTATTACGTGACTATCTACCGTAGTCCGAAAAATCAGTGTAATAGACAGCAAAAAACGTGATTTTCTGTTACATGATAAAGCAATTATATCCATACTTATAACTGCAAGACCTGTAATTAATTTGTCAAAAAACATAGAAAAACAGCCCTTTTT
>CAKSDT010000160.1 GCA_934446135.1 uncultured Clostridia bacterium | reverse complement strand
GCCTTGAACCTGTTATAATCAAAGAAAAGAAATATGAGGAAGCAGGTATAATTGAGCGTTTGGTAGAACCTGAAAGAATGATTGTTTTCAGAGTTTCTTGGGTTGATGATAATGGAAAAGTTCAGGTTAACAGAGGTTTCAGAGTACAGTTTTCAAGTGCAATAGGACCTTATAAAGGCGGTTTAAGACTTCACCCGTCTGTTAATCAGAGCATAATCAAATTTCTTGGTTTTGAACAAATTTTCAAAAACTCTCTTACAGGTCTTCCGATTGGTGGCGGTAAAGGTGGTTCTGATTTTGATCCTAAGGGTAAATCAGACGGTGAAATTATGAGATTTTGTCAGAGTTTTATGACGGAACTTGCAAAGCATATTGGTGCGGATACAGATGTACCGGCAGGGGATATTGGCGTTGGTGCAAGAGAAATAGGATATCTTTACGGTCAGTACAAGAGATTAAGAAATGAATTTACCGGAGTTCTTACGGGTAAAGGCCTTACATATGGCGGTTCTTTAGTAAGAACTGAGGCAACGGGTTATGGTCTTTGTTACTTTACAAGAGAAATGCTTAAGGCAAACGGTGAATCTTTTGAAGGAAAAACAATTGTTGTTTCGGGTTCGGGAAATGTTGCAATTTACGCTTGCCAAAAAGCAACAGAACTTGGAGGCAAGGTTGTTGCTATGTCTGATTCCAATGGTTATATTTATGATAAAGACGGTATAGATTTGGCTATAGTAAAACAACTTAAAGAAGTTGAAAGAAAGAGAATTAAAGAGTATGTAGCATTAAAACCGACCGCAGAGTATCATGAAGGATGCAAAGGAATATGGACAATTAAATGTGATATTGCTCTTCCATGTGCAACTCAGAATGAAATTGACGGAGAATCTGCTGCAATTCTCGTGAAAAATGGTTGTATTGCTGTTGCTGAGGGTGCAAATATGCCTTCGACACCTGAAGCAATCGAAACATATATGAAAAATGGAATTTTATTTGGACCTGCAAAAGCTGCAAATGCCGGCGGTGTTGCAACTTCAGCACTTGAAATGAGTCAGAACTCTATGAGATATTCATGGACTTTTGAAGAAGTTGACGCAAAATTAAATCAGATTATGACTGATATTTTTGCAAAATGTGCAGAGGCAGCAAAAGAATACGGCGAACCTAAAAACTATGTTTTGGGTGCAAATGTTGCCGGATTTAAGAAGGTTGCAGATTCTATGCTGGCTTTCGGTGTCGCATATTAATATTACTAAATTGGGGTGCCTTCCGTTTGGGAGGCACTTTTTTTACTAAATTAGAAAAAAAACTTTATTTTTTATAAAATTTGTAGTATAATTAATACGATTATGGATATCGGAGGTTTTTACATAAAAATGAGCAGAAAAGATTCAAGAGACTTTGTATTTAAAGAATTATATCAAATGGATATAAGAAAATGTTCGCTTGACGAAATTTATAACGGTGAAATATTTGAGAATGATATTCAGGATAATGATTTGCAGTATATAAACAGTGTCATTACCGGAATTTCGGAAAATTTAGCGGAAATCGATGAAAAAATTTCACTTGCAGTTAAGGGCTGGGCTTTCGACAGAATTTCAAAAATATCAAAAGCAGCATTGAGACTGGCAATTTATGAAATTTTTTA
>CAKSDT010000159.1 GCA_934446135.1 uncultured Clostridia bacterium | reverse complement strand
TTCTTATGATGGCAGAATTGCTGACTGTCAGGTAGGAAACGGTAACTCTTTAGAATTCGGATTTTTGAAAAAATGCTGATTTACTTCAAGAGTTTCATTATTAGATGATAAATAGTACTGACTTAAGATTTTTTCAAGCAACGGAAAATGGCTTACCGTTGAACTTGCAGATAAGGTTAAATTAGACGGCAAATCCCGTGTCGAAAAAGAAGATGTTGTAAATATAATTGCGGCAAATTCAGTTGAGGGTACGCTTATCCGTTACGGTGTTAACGATGAGGGGAAGGTTAATGTACTTGATACCATTATTGAAACTTCCAATGAAGACACCGATACAAAGAGAATAGTGAAAAAATGGACTCTTTCGGGTGTTGAAGCAAACTGGTCACAGGGAATGAGTTGGTCGGGCTGCCCCGGAAAAATTACGGGTTCTACAATTATATTCAATATACCAAACGACTTATCAAAAGAGAATTTGTATACGATAAGTACCACAAGTATTTTTGTACAGGACTCTAAATACAATGTTGATTTTTATTCACCCGACAACTTCTTAAGATGTGCGGCAGCAATTGTTAATGAGTATGATTCTTCCGCAAGCCTGACATATCAGGGCTCGCATTTTATGGGAGTTGAGTCAGTTAAACAGGTTTATGATAAAGAAAATGATGAAACGACATACAAAGTAACAGGTTGGATTTGGGGAAGAGCCCACACCAAGGGCGAGTGGAAACTTGTAGACAACTTTAAAGACTATAATGCTGAAATGCCGAAACCCGGCTGTGTTTACAGATACATTCTGTCGGGATCAGAAGTCAAGAATCTGGATTTGCTTGTTGAAGACGGCAATATACCTCCTGATTTTGCAATAAATACAGGTGCTTCTTACGAGAGAATGACGGGAACGGTTACAGATATAGTTAACGGCTATATCAAGATTAATGTCGGCGGCACAGAGTGGGTGCATCTTACTACAACGGGAACATATATGAGTTACAGTAAGAGCAGCAAAAAATTCTCAAAAATTGAATACAGCGATATTTATGTGGGAGAAAGAATTTATATTTGCGGTGCTGTTGAAAATGCCGGCGGTATGTTGGTTGTCAGAGATTAGGGGGGACAGATATGAAAAAAGCGATTATTTGTTTGGCATTAATTATATGCGTTTTAACAACCGCCGTTTCGGCACAGGAATTAATAAAAACCGGAGTGGTTATCAAAATAGGCCATAATACTGCGGTAGTAAACGGTGAATACAAGACCCTTGATGTTCCGGCTGAAATAATCAGCGGAAGAACATTTGTTCCGCTCAGATTCTGTACGGAAGCACTGGGGGCAAGTGTTAATTATATTGACGCGTCTAAAACCGCTGTTATAAAAAAAGACGACATAACATTGGAACTTATGTTGGATAAATCTGTTTATAAAGTAAACGGAGAATTATTTGAATCCGATGTACCGCCGGTTTTAAAAAACGACAGGATTTTAGTGCCGGTAAGAGTAGTTTCGGAATCATTAAAAACCGAAGTAAACTGGATTGAAGATGCACAGATTGTTACACTTGGTGTGTTGGATAAGAAAACCGCAGTTGACGGATATCTTAAAAATTTATTTTAAAAGTCGGGGCACTTTCAATTATATGTTGGTGCCCTTT
>CAKSDT010000158.1 GCA_934446135.1 uncultured Clostridia bacterium | reverse complement strand
GTTGCAATTTCACAGTAGGAATGATCAAGTTCAATCCCAATGTATTTTCTTCCTGTCATTTTTGCGGCAACACATTCGCTTCCAGAGCCTGAAAAAGGAGTAAGCATAACATCACCTTCTCTGGAAGCCAGTTTAATCATTCGCTTGAGAATTCTAATTGGCTTCTGTGTAGGATGTTTGCCATACGCAAGCTCGCTCTTTTCTTTGTTATTTGATATATCCCATACAGTTCGCATTTGCTTTCCGGGGGTTTTCAAACCATCATAAGAAAAATCGCCACTTTTTGAATACTCATAATCAAAATAGTATTCTCTTTTCTTTCCGCCCTTATTGCACCACAAAATAGTTTCGTGGCTGGCTGTCAATCTTCTTCCTGCCAAATTAGGGAAAGCATTTCTTTTGTACCATATAACCTCATTGATGATCTCAATTCCGAGCATTTGGCAAATAACATTGATAACACCAATGTTATGATATGTACCAAAAATCCACATGGAGCCAGTTGGCTTAAGGATTCTCTTGGCTTCGGTAAGCCATGCTTTAGTAAATGTCATGTAGGATTCAAAAGTAAAATCATCCCACTCTTGCATGACCTTATTCCAGCTGCCACCCATACCCTGTAGCTCAACACTATTATCCCATTTCCATTCGCCACCTTTAGAAAGGTTATACGGCGGGTCTGCAATAATTAAATCAATGCATGAGTCTGGCAATTTCTTCATTTCAGATATACACTCACCATTGATGATAGTGTTAATCGGCAATGTATTCATATACAATTCCTCCTTGCGTGATAAATATAGCACACCAAGCAGAAAAAGTCAATAAATATTAACTAATAGTTAATTATTTTTAACCGTTTGAAAGCTCTTTTATTGATTATTTGTCACAATATAATAAATTTTAGACAGAAAAATAGTTTATATTTCATATATATTTATTAACAGAGATGAAAAATTATTGAATAAATGGAGTAAAAAACAGATATTATACTTGAGATGTAAGAATTCGTATATCAGGTCTTAGGGTGTCCCTAACGAGGCGCTGAGATTGTGCAAAAAGCGGGCAAGCTACCGTTTGGATATCCAAATGGTCTGCTTGCTAAGATTATACATTTTAATCGAGCAAATGAAATTAAGGCACAACCTGCGGTTTTTCTCCGTAAGTTGTGCCTTGTTTTTAGTTATATATTACTTGCTCGTTCACAATTTCCGTTGCTCGATTGCGGATATTGTTCATCTTTTGCACCCATAACATTGCGTTATCCGATTTCAATTTTTCTGTAACATTTTCTTTTTTGGCAAGGTCTTTTACCAACCGAGAAAAAAGATTTTGAGCCTGTTCCTCAATGTCGACAAGATATGAATTGAGTTTACCGCTTGTCAGCAAATTGTAGTAACGCACTTTATGATTTTGCTTCAAATATCGTTTGTGCCTCATTGCCCATACACCGATATTCGTTTCTTTTTCTTCCGCCGATAACGAAAGATTAGGCAATAAATAATCACCAACCTGCGTATAAGCGCCTCCGCTATTTTCAAAAATTGTTTTCATATTAAAACCTCCTTGATTTTTAGTAAGTTTATTATACGAAAAACAAAATCAAATTGCGAATGTGCGGATTATTGTTTGAATATGATGTTCAGCTACCGGTAAAACTGTATTTCGCCAAATCCTATATGAACATTCGAACCAAAAGGGCTACTTTTCAGTAGCCCTTGTTTTTTTAATTATATATTTATGTAGCGAGCAGACTTTGTGTCTGCTTTTTTGT
>CAKSDT010000157.1 GCA_934446135.1 uncultured Clostridia bacterium | reverse complement strand
AATATACTTCCCCGCAAGTTTTATAAACATGCGGTTCGTTTATCTTTTCCCCTCTTCCGTAACAAACAACCGATTCGATGCCTTGCTTTAACAACTCGGAATGAATGTCATATGTAATTTTCCCTGTGCTACCTTTTTTGTAGACATTATTTACCTGTAAAACTTTCACCAATAACACTCTCGCTTACACGTTTTAAATTGTCGTATAAAATTTTGCTGTTCAATTCCGAATCATGGAAGTTATGAGCTGCAACCAGTCCGTTACGAGCTACTCTTTCTCTTTCTTCCTTGTTATTAAAAGCAAGAAGCAGTTTTGCCTTCAGCTCATCCCTTGAAGTAGCGCAAATTGCACAATCGTTATCAATCAAATGTTGCATTGAGGCAACAGATGACGGACCATATGCAAACAAACATATCCCACTGCCTAAACTATCCGCTATTTTTGTTGAAATGGAATATTTAACAAGATCGATACTCTTTTCGTCAAAAGCCTCCACATGAAGCAACATACTTGCAGAATGAAAAATTTTATCAAATTCTTCTCCGGATACAAATCCTTTTAATTTTATAGATAAGCACTTGCTCAACGTCTCCAATATCTCTCCATCTTTCTCCGCAGTATATATATTCAATTCGTAATTTGTTCCATATTCAGCATTAATCTCATCAAGTTTTTCGCCAATTTCTACAAGTGAATAGAACCTGTTACAACGAATATTCCCCATATAAGTAATTGATGTAACATTATCATCTTTCTTAATATCTTGACGAATCGGATAGTTGCTGCCTGTCATAATTGTTATGCTCGGTAAATGAAACTTCTCAGAATACACACGAGCGATTTCTTTATTGATTGCTATAAAACAAGATGTAATAGAAAACAGCTCTTCAATTTTATGTTTGAAGAGTTTTGAATATTTCCTCCCCCAAAAGCCGCAATGCGGTTTAAGAAAATAGTAATCATCGCACAAATATGATACAATTGGTAGTTTATATTTTTTAGAAAGCTTGATTGCTATATTGTACAAAAATTTGCCTGTTCCAGGTGCTATAAAAATACACGTCGGCTGTTCTTTTTCTATCCAACGTCTTAAATTTTTATTATACCAATGAGAAAACCTCCACACATCATCACGTAGAAGCATTCGGAAAGGTTTCTTGTTTTTTGGATTACGATACAAAGCCTCATCTCGTTTATCCGTGAATAAGGATTTTGTAGCAGATTTAATCTCATCAGATTTAATCTCCCTTCCAATATTTCGCATCCCAAAACAGCTTTTTAAAGCTTCCTTATCTGTAACTCTATAATAAGATTCACATCTTTCAATATCCGGAACACTCGGATAAATATATAGTTGACAAAGCTCCTCTTCTACAAAATCATGAAATAAAGACAAGAACGTCTTTCCCATATTTTGATAAGAAGATGTCGGATTATGACTTATTATTAAAATTTTCATCTTTTTAAAATAAATTTAAAATTCTATCAGTTTTTATAATGGCGTTTTACATATTTATGCAAAAAGTAAAACTGTGTTGTTTCCATTTTGTTTTGTGTTACACTCATTTTCTGTACTCTTGACAGACAGACAACATCTACACCGTGTTATTAACATTTCTAAATTACTCAGAAATATATTAAACTAATAAATTTTAATACAAAACAACTATAAACCATTCAATTATAAATATATAATATTTAATATAACAAACAGCTTTGTTTAACGTTTTAGGCAACAAAAGTCTAACATTCAAGCCATTTAAGTATTTCAACAGTATGATTTACCCCAAATTTATATGCTTTTTTTATCAATTTTCCCATTGAATCCAATGCATTATTCTCCCATAATTATATAATAAATTTGTCTTTATTTTCGATGTCCTCAGCGTTCAAATAGACCAAACACTCTCTTCT
>CAKSDT010000156.1 GCA_934446135.1 uncultured Clostridia bacterium | reverse complement strand
TGCTTTAGTATCTTTGCAGTACCGTCTGACTCATTGCCTTTTAATTTGCTTACCGCGTCTTTTAATGTTCTGTAGGCTTTATAGGCAAAATTTCTGTTCCTCTTTATTAGTGCGTTAAAATAATCTGAACTTTCATCGGCACTGTTTAAAATTTCTGCCATTTTCTCTGCCGCAACTTCCCGCTGTGCCGCTTCGTTATCAATTTCCACATTGCTTCCTTTGTAACTTGCAGCCTTTTGCCTTACCGCTCTTTCAAAGTCTTTTTCATTTCCGTTAAATGATACTTCCTTAATGCTTTCCAAAAGGGAGTTGTATTCGTCTGATGTCTCTGTCATATGCGTAAGTTCGTGAGCAACAACTTTTTTAAGCAAAGCGTTTTTGTCCTGTGCTATGCTCTTCCTGATAACTATATTGTTGTCGTATTTTTGGGCATATCCTGCAGCATTGTCATTTTCAAGATTGTCTGTAATAATTATATTTGCTCCCGAATATTTTGCCATATCATTTACAAAGTCATATTTGTTTTTAATCTTACTGTCTGCATAAGCAAGATTTACAAGCCTTCCGTCAACATCAATCGAAACATTTCCGCTTGTAGTGTTCCTGTACGCACTGACACCCCCGACTGTTATTGCACCGGAATTTAAAAGTGCTGCGGAAAATGCACCCGATACGCCTGCCATAGCGGGATTTTTAAGGAAAAATTCTTTTGTTGCTATATCTCTTGCCTCATATGGATTTTTTCCTTGATTTATGAGTTTGTTGTAATACATAATATATTCGGATTTCTCGCCGTTTACCGCAATGTCCGCAAGAGTTGAGATGTATTCGCCTGTCGCTTCTTCCCCTGCCTCTGTAAGACCGCTTATTAAAAGGTTTTTACCGGCATACTTGTAAAGTGCCTTGCTAAACTCCTGCTTTGACATCGCACCGTTTTTTAAGATGTTTTTGGCTCCGAAATAATTGTTTGCAACCTGTTCGTAAGGCAATTTTTCTGTAAGATATTCAATACTTCCGTTGATTACTCCCATTAAAACAGCATGGTCTGATGAATTGCCGTTTAAAATATCTCTGTACGCAGCGTCACTTCCTGCCTCAACCGACATTGCCGCAAGTCCTGCCCCCGGAGCAATAACATCATAAATCCTGTTGGATAAATTGTTTAATGCACTTAATACTCCCTGCCTTACAAATCTTTCCGTCCCTTTTGAATCTCCGTAATAGGCGTTCGCAAAAGTATCTTTTGCCTGCATAATATAACTTCCTGCACTTACATCAGACATAGGCTTGTCATATTTTCTAATCCTGTTGCCTATCGAATTTCCTATAACTTCCGCACCGTATACCGGCGATGCCAGATTGCTCAAAACTTCTCCTGCCGGTGTCACAACCTCTCTGTATAACTCTGAGTATCTTGCGTTTTCCTGAATCTTTTTCAAATCGCGATTGTGATCAAAAGCCTTAAACCGCTCGTTTGCAGTCTTTTCGTCAAAATATCCGTATAAGAAATTTACATATTCCCTTTCCTTGTCTGTATAATAAAATGTTGCCGGAATTTCGCTTCCTCTTGAACCAATGGCACTCGTATTTCCTACACTGTTTCCCCTAAATCTTTTCTCGGCATTTACAGGGTTGTTGTATACTTTCTTGCCCTTTTCAATATAATACTTGCTTTTAAGAGTTTCAGGGTAGTTTTCGGGATTTCCTCCGCCCAAAACTGCACCGTTATAAATTCTGTCGGCGTAGTTGTATTCATCTGCTTTGTTTTTCCTGATAACATTAAGTCTTGCCTTTTGCAGCAGTTCTTCCCTTTCCTTAAGGTCTTTTAATTTCTTATCGGTTTCCGGTCTTTCTGCAGTGTGTTTATCATAAATGCCAAGAGGAGAATATTTGTCAATTTCACGGACTGTATCGTCAATCTGCCTTTCGAGTTCGTCTTGAGGCATTTCTTCAAACT
>CAKSDT010000155.1 GCA_934446135.1 uncultured Clostridia bacterium | reverse complement strand
GTTCACGCGTTGCTCTCATATGTTCGTGGAGAAGATATACTTTCTTCGGAGTGCTTTAATTTTCTTTTGAAGGTTCATAACAGAGATCAACAGCCGACTGTGTTATATGTTGGTTTAGGTATCGTCTTTTTAATCTTGTTGGCTTTGGGAATTGTTAATCTGTATTGTAGTGTGCTTCTTAACAGGAAGAAGAATCAAGAACAGTTGTTTCAAAAAAAATGTGCAGGAGCAACTAATCGGGAGTGTATCAGCCTTCAATTATATAAGTTAACTGTGATACTGATTGTTGCAGTCATTGTTGGATTGGCTGTTGGTATTATAAGTGCTTGGGAAATCATAAGGCTCGTAAGGCGTTTTGGCGCTGATTATTTAGAGCTTCGGTTTTCTGCTCCTATTGTAGGAATTTCCATCGCTGTTACTGCATTTTTTATTATAGTATTTTCAATTGTTTTTGAAGTAAAGGATTGTAAACGGCGACCCTTGGAAACAAACATTGATAAAAGACAGGATGCACAGAGATTTCGAATGCCACTCAGACGATTTATTCGACATCCTCTATATGCTACAGCTTTGCAGAATGTGTATGTTAACACGCCCAAATATGTATCTATAATTTTGAGCGTTGCTTTTATGCTTTTTTCCTCGACTGTGGTTCAAACGTTGGTAACAGGAATATCTCAAAACTATTCTTCCAATATACAGAATGACTATTTTATAAAAACGCCGAATGGGGCAACCGTAACCTCACTGGCTATACCTCTTACGTCAAATGGCTTTGAAAGCAATGATATAGTTAATCTCATGGAAAGCGGGGAATTGCTGACTTGCTATGCATATTCGGAAAATCGAATGTATATAAAAATGAATTCCAATGCTCCAAATCCTCCCTCAAAATGGTTGGAAAACCAAAAGGATCAGTATTTGTACTCCCACGAATCTTTGCAACGCGTCGAACAAGAATATGAATTGTTTGGATACGGAAAAAGTGATAAATTGTACCGGGCGACCTTATATGGTGTTAATGAAATGCTTTGGCAGACCTTGTCTGAATCCGATGAGTTTTTGCCAAATGAAATCCTTTTGTTGGTACTTACGGATTTTGACTATTATAAAGATGGCGATTCTCTGCTTTTTACAGCCCCGAGATTTCGTGAAGGTCAGGAAGTTGCAACGAGAGTTGATATCGAAGTTGAAGTTGGAAAAGTAATAAGAATTGATGAAAAATCGCCTTTTTATAATATTTGTTCGGAAAAAGGCTATGCGTTTTGTGCAATGCAAGAGTTAATAGATGAAAAAATAAATCCTGGTTACCAATACATGGTATTAAATTTAGTTGACCAGACAAAGTATCATGCAACTGAGAAAATATTAGAGCAATTGGGTGCAGTTCATTCTAACGATCTTCAGTATGAATTGATTTCTAACCGTGAACAAAATGAAGAAAAAAAGAAGGTTGTAGCTCTATCTCAAGTGATAGGTGCTCTGATTATTGGGACTGTTTTTTTGTACTTTTTTGTGAATACTGTAACCGTTTTTCGTAACGATCTGTACAGTCGAAGAAAAACTTGGGGTTATTTCAAAGCTGGTGGGCTAAATTTGAGACAGGCAGTTAAAATTCAAGGATTTACTGTGGCCATTTTGGTATTATTGGCTCTTATGCTATCATTGCTTTTAATAGGAATTTTAATGATTGTCTTTAAAAAGAGCGATCGGGAGTTAGTTATTGCGGCAATGTCCCCGTTATCCATAATAGTGCCTGCAGTTTTTTCGTTAATTATATCTCAAGTAGTTACTTTGATGGTACTAAAAAGATTTTGGAAACAGCCGGTTATTGCATTACTTCGCTAATGTTTTTCAACTTCTTTAACGACTTTTACTATGGAATCCGTAAGACAGAGGATCAGAAAATGATTAACTAAAATTCGGTCAACAGAAGTGGCTGTGAATTTCCGAAAAGGATATTCACAGTCACTATTTTTGTATAGAGAACTCCGA
>CAKSDT010000154.1 GCA_934446135.1 uncultured Clostridia bacterium | reverse complement strand
GGTCTTTTAAACATAAACCCAAATCGGTCATTAGAAAATGACAAGAAGCTTTTTCTAATGACCGATTTGGGTTAAAAGAGTGTCATCAATTTATCAGGAAAAATATGGTTGAGTAGTCGTCTTAGCTTTTTCTTCATGTTAGGTACTTTTATATGGATAGGAATTTGGAGATAATCTTTATTGTTTGCTATCTCCAGAATCTCTTCATCAACGCTTCTTTGTGTCGTTAGCGATGTAAGGAAGAATTGATGGATATAATGATTCCATGCTTCTTTATTGCCCCAATAATGACCAATCCATGTTTTTGCTTCTTTTAATGTCGTACATTCGTAAAGTGCAATAGAAAGAGAGTATTGTTCTATTACAATTGGTTCTGCTTGATCTTCCAGCATACCATCGCAAATGGCAAGTGCTAAATGAATGGTTTCTGCCAATTTGTTGGCAGGTATAGCAACGACTCCTGCATTCCACATATGATGCTTTTCGCTTAATGTGACGCCCTGATAAGTATGTCCTTTGACAGTTTTCCACATACTCAGACTCTTGGTCATCATATCTTTAGGATGTCCTTCTTTACGATGCATCATTCCATACCCTTGTTTGAGGTTCTCTTTTATAGGGCTAAGTTTATCTATAAGAAAAGTATCTCCGTCTAGATACATGAAATCTTCATTGGGATATTTTTTTGCGATGTATTCTATTGCTTTGATTTTACAGCGCCAGAAGAAATTGTGTTTTCCTCTCCATTCTGTAAGAGTTTGCTCAGAAATCGTTATTAGATTTATGTTCTCTTTCAGATGGATGTAAAAAGATGGATTCGTTGTAATGACATGAATCCTATCTTTGTTCGTGCAATCATGTAGTAAAGTAATAATGGAAAATTCCACCTGTAGGTGAACATTCAGATTGTTGCCAAAGACAAGATATAATATGTTCATAATGCAGGAGATATTATGTGATTAATATAACGTGAGTTCAACGAACTCACGTTAGTTAATAAGTCTTCTGACTAAATTTATTTATTCCCAAGTATATTCATAAGTTTCAGTGTCTCCATCATCACAAACCTCATCGCTATGATATGTTGCAGTCAATTTTACCAAATATCCTTCTTTATCGAGCTCATAAGAAAAAGAGATTTCGTCATTATTACTTTCCTTAATTTTGTCAAGTAGCTGATTGACATTCAAACCAAACAATCTTGGTTGCGCAATAGCTAAATCATAAAAAGGATTACCGGCCACATAGTCAACTATATAAGGATTATAACCCTTACAAGTTTTTCCACTATAAATGAATTCACTATTATTAACTTGCGAAATAGAATTATTATCCCACAAAATATCACCATAATAACCATAATCATAACCGCAATTGTAAGATGATAATCTTGACTTATCATATGTAAAGATCAAAGTTTGGTTCAAACTATTCCAAAATCCAGATATAGGTAAGCCATTAACAATAGAAAGTTCGTAGTAATCTCCACGATCGTCTAAAACCTTAACATTGTCATTGTTATCCGACCAAATATAAGAATTGTGATCAACATAATATCCATGATCCTCTGTTAAAGTTAGCAAACGTCCTTTGTTGTCGTAATTAAAGATAGTGGTAACTTCCCCACCTTCATATGTTTTAATTATTTTCACTATTTTTTTCTCATTAGACGATGAATTCGTATTTTCATCATCATCGCTGCTACAGCCGCAAAAACCGAAGCACAAAACAATTGACGCACAAAACAATGTTACTTTTTTAATTGTATTCATAAATTTTTAAAACTCGTTTGTCACCCACAAACAAGGAATTAAATAAAACGGAAAGCGTGGGATCTCCTCGTTACTCGTCCCACTGATTGAGACCTTCGCATTGCCCAGGATTGTTGAACGAGCAACGTCGAAGCCCACGCCGATATGTGTACACTTTCCCCTATACGGGGCTCAGTGGAAATTTAGTGGGGATAAGCATAAATCTTTGCAAGTCTATACAGAAAGAACTTTTCATCAACGATACC
>CAKSDT010000153.1 GCA_934446135.1 uncultured Clostridia bacterium | reverse complement strand
TTTTGGACAAGCAAGTGTATTTACGGAACAGTTGAGGATGTTGTTTGAGAAATCAAGCAATGTCCTCTTTCTCTTTTTGCAAAAGATTTTTGATAAAACGGTATTCAATTCTTATTTCCTGCGTTACATTTTCGCCGCTTCGGTCTTTTTCGTAAACGGTTATGCTTTCAACAAGTCCGAACACAGTTTCACGGTCAAGCTCCGTTATATTTTCATATCGACTAATCATATCAAGCCAATCGTTAATATTACTCTCGGTTTCGCTTATGTCGCAGAGTTTATTTTTGATAATTGGCAGTTTCTTTTCCAATTCTGCCTTTTCATCTGTGAAATTTTTCATAAGTCCAAGTGCAATATCTTCCGGCATTTTCCCCGTGCATGTATCTTCATATACGCATTTAATACTATCGTTTAATTCAAGTAAGCGTGTTTCTATGTTTTTAATTTTTGTTTTTACACTACCCATTTCGCCACGATTGCTTTTCTTTAACGCCTTGTAAAGTTTATCTGCCAAATGTTCTCTTTCATTTACGGCAAGAGTTGCATAATTGCGTATATCATTTAGAATAAATGTGCTTATATGATCTTCGTCAATGTAATGTGATGAGCAAGCCTTGCTGCCGTTGTTATTATACTTACTGCAACGGTACACACCCTTTTCACGGTCTTTTAACTGCTTACGCATATATGCCAAAGGCATACCACAGTCCGCGCACTTTATAAGGCCTGAAAACAGACCTATCATATCGTTTTTTGTCCTCCTCACAACGGTATGGTGATGTCGGTTAAACCTTATTTGAACTCTGTCCCATAATTCTTTTTCAACAAGAGCTTCGTGTGTATTTTCAACAACAATCCAATTTTCGGGTGAAACAGTCCGCATTTTCTTTGTTTTGAATGAAACAACCTGCCGCTTACCCTGCACCATATTTCCTATGTACGCCTGATTTTTTAATAGTTGTGTTATCGTCGCACTGCCCCAAACATTTTTCTGTTCGGATAATGGATTTGTCTTACCCTCTTTTTCATAATGATAAAATCTCGGTGTGCTTACACCTTCTTTGTTGAGTTTGTCCGCTATCATACGGGCACTGTCACCATTTGCAAAATCATTGAACAGCCTGCGTACAATAAATGCGGCTTCGTCATCAATTATAAGAATGTGCTTATCCTCCGGAGATTTCATATATCCGTACGGAGCTTGACTACCCATAAACTTTCCCTGCTCAGCGCTTTTCTTTTTTACTTGTCGTACCTTTTTTGAAACTTGTTTTGGATAAATTTCGTTTAGTACGTGATGAAAAGCTGCTATGTCATTATCGTCTTTTATTGTGTCTATTCCGTCATTAACCGCAATAAACCTAATATCGTGTTCAATAAAGTATTCTTCGGTATAATATCCGGCTTCAACATAATTTCGTCCGAGTCTGGAAAGGTCCTTTGTAACAATGCAATTTATTCTGCCTATTTCGGCATCGTGAATCATTCTTTTGAAATCCGGTCTGTTAAAATTTGTGCCGGTATATCCGTCATCAATATAACAATCCTCTAATTTCCACCCCTTTTCATTTACATAGTCCATAAGAACTTGTCTTTGATTGGCAATGCTCATACTTTCTAAGCTGCCGTTATGGTCATCTCTTGAAAGACGACAGTAAATACCCACATTATAATCATCATCGTGCATTAGCATAAATTATTACCTCCTACAAAATGCAGGACAATGATATAATAGAATAATTGTATGGGTATATTATAACGCGCTTTATTTGTTTTGTCTATGCCTGTGTAAGAGATTCAGCGCTTTGCACTGATGATTTTTTGCGTAATATGTCAAATACCAAATTACCTATTTTTTCTTTACCTGCAAAATGACTGTTCACAACATAAGTTGTATTTCCGGCTTTGTATGTAGAATTAAGAGTATTCATATCTGCCGGTTTACTTTCGATATGCTCTAAATTACTCATATTTATTTACCTTTCATTTTCAGTTTATTTAACGACAGTCTGACAGCCGGTGGCACGGCTCACGGGACTTGCACCCTCCGCATAGTTCTTATGCAACCGCCCA
>CAKSDT010000152.1 GCA_934446135.1 uncultured Clostridia bacterium | reverse complement strand
TTATTTAAGAAGGGTAAATGATGCTCATAGCAAATATAAAATTGAATACGAATGTCCTAATGATATTCTGTTCAAATCTGTAAATTACAGTTTATTTGCATCGGGTAAGCGTTTAAGACCTATTATTATGGTTGCAGCATGTGAAATGGCCGGCGGAGATGCCAACGAAGTTCTGCCGTTTGCAGCGGCACTCGAAATGATTCATACGAGTTCTTTAATACATGACGACTTACCTGCTATGGATAATGATGATTTAAGGCGTGGAAATCCAACAAATCACAAGGTTTTTGGGGAGGCAACAGCAATTCTTGCCGGAGATTCACTTTTGGTAAGACCTTTTGAAATTATGGCCCAGAATGCAACATCGCAAAAACACGTCGAAGCAATTGAAATAATTGCTCATGCTGCAGGATTTGAGGGAATGATGGGAGGTCAACAAATTGATCTTGATTCAGAAGGCAAACAAATAGATAAGGAAACCATTATTACATTAAATACTTTAAAGACAGGTGCTCTATTTATAGCTGCTGTGGAAACAGGTGTAGTTATTGCAGGTGCATCAATGTCAGAAAGAAAATGTGCTATTGACTACGGTAAGAATTTAGGACTGGCTTTTCAGTTGGTTGATGACTTGCTTGATAATGATGAAAACGCAAACACAGGTAAAACAAAAGGAAGCGATATTAAACTTGGCAAAAGTACATATCTTTCTATTTACGGTGAAGAGAAATGTCACAATTTAATAAATAAATGCACACAAGACGCTGCAAAAAATCTTTCTGTTTTTGGAGAGAAATCAGAATTTTTGGTTCAACTTGTTAAAAATCTCCAAAACAGGATTAAATAATATAAGCAAAGGATAATAAAATTGAAAACAGAAGTTTTTAACAGGTATGAGTATAAATATCCCATAAATTTAGAACAATATAATGAGGTTTTGCCGATTATTTTAAAATTTATGACTTTAGATGAATATAACATTAACTCAAGACCTTACACGATTTCAAATATATATTATGATACAGATGACTACTTGCTTGCAAGAAACTCAATTTCGAAACCGGTTTATAAAGAAAAACTAAGATTAAGATCTTATGGTGTCCCGGAAGAAAATGATTATGTTTTTGTAGAAATCAAGAAAAAATTTAAAGGTCTGGTTAATAAACGCAGAGTTGCAACTGAACTTAAAAACGCATATAAATTTTTAAACGCACATGAATGTAATAATAAATGTCAAGTCAGCAGTGAGATTGAAAAAATGATTTTGAGGACAGAAGTATCGCCAAAAGTTTATATTGCTTACGACAGAATAGCATATTTTGATAAATCCGGGAGCGACCTTAGAGTCTCTTTTGATTTTAATATAAGGACAAGAAGAGATAATTTGAAACTTGAAGCAGGGGACTACGGTTCATTTCTTCTTATGCCGAATGAAGTGGTTATGGAAATAAAAAGTGCAACATCCATGCCCTTATGGCTTTCTGAACTTATAAATACTAATAAAATCAGACGACAAAGTTTCTCTAAGTACGGTACGGAATATAAAAAATTTATCAGCGAAAGTTATGAAGAAAGGAGTAAATATGCCTGATAATATTTTGAATAAAATATTGATAAATGTTTCTTCAGATATTACACTTTGGGGAATGTTTTTGAATTTTGCCGTGGCTCTTCTTCTTGGTATAATCATCGGAATTACATATATAATAACTCAGCAAAAGCAAGGCTATCAGAAAAGTTATGTCATTACACTTGTAATGCTTCCTATAATTTTATCTGTTATAATATTATTTATCGGAAGTAATATAGCGAGGGCGTTCAGTTTGTCGGGAACTCTTGCAATTATCAGATACAGGAGTGTGCCGGGAGATCCTAAGGACATAGGTTATGTATTTTTTGCGACGGGTGCAGGACTTGCATGCGGCGTTGGTTTTTACGGATATGGAGTTGTTTTCGTTGTACTTTTGAGTATAGTATTAGTAGTGCTCGAAAAAACAAATTTTGCCGTTCCGAAAAAATCAAGGAAAATTTTAAAAATCACTGTTCCTGAAGATTTAAATTATCAAAAAGAGTTTAATGAGGGTCTTAAAAAGTACACATCAAGT
>CAKSDT010000151.1 GCA_934446135.1 uncultured Clostridia bacterium | reverse complement strand
GTAGAATGAAGGTTATTTTCCATCTATAGCTTTTGCAATTGTTAATTTCAAAGGTATATTGAAAAAACAACTCTTCAAAGAAAAAAAATCTGTTACTTTGCCTTATAATTTTAATCATTATTCGAAATATTATGACAAGAGAAGAGTTTAAGGCTGAAATGGCTGAAAAAAAAGAAAGAGCTGAAGCCAGAATCAATTCTGCCCTCCAAACGTTTGCTGACATGATAATTGACCGAATGGAAGTTATTAAGGCGAGCAACTGGAAAAAAGGCTGGACTGATGGTGAGGCGATGATAGGATTACCTCAGAATGTTACAGGAAGAGTGTATACTGGCAGTAATGCTTTTTTGTGTCAGCTTCACACAATGAAAAAGAACTATAAGGTTCCTGTTTATCTTACAATTAAGCAGATTAAGGATTTAGGCGCATTTCCTAAAAAAGGCGAAAAGAGCATACCTATTTTCAAATGGGGTCTTAGTATTTACAATCGTGAAACCGGCAAGAAAGCCACTTTGAAGGAATACGACAGTCTCACAAAAGAAGAGAGGGATGAAAAATATAAGGTTATTCCTTATCTCAAGATCTTTAATGAGTGGAATATTGACCAAACCAACCTGGAAGAGGTGAATAAGGAGAAATACGATGCTCTTCTTTCCAAGTTTGAGGCAAAAGAAATCAAGGATGATAATGGCATGTATAGTAATGCCGCTATCGACCAGATGCTGGCTTCTCAATCATGGGTTTGTCCTGTAGAATATACTCAACAGAACCCTAGTGCTCTCTACAACAAGAGCAGGGACGTGATTATTGTACCTCGCAAAGACCAGTTCAATATTAGTGATACTCCAGAAGAAATCTATAAGGATGGTGAAGAGTATTATTCTTCTCTTATTCACGAAATGGCACATTCCACAGGACATGAAAGCCGTTTGAACCGCTTAAGTCCAGACGGAAAGTTTGGCGGTGAGGAATATGCCAAGGAAGAGCTGGTAGCCGAACTTACGGCAGCCATGGTTGGCAGTGCCCTGGGCTTTGACAGCAGAATCCGTGATAACAACACAGCCTACCTTAAGAGTTGGATGAGTGCTCTGAAAAAGGAGCCAAAGTTTCTCTTGTCAGTCATGTCCGATGTCAATAAGGCTTCTGCTATGGTTATCGAGCACATTGATGAAGAGCGTGTGAAGTTGGGAGAAAAGGCATTGCTTGATGGCAATTTGGATGGCGAGGAAGAGCGAAAAAAGAACGAAAAGGAGATGGAAAAACTTTCCAACGAGAAGGAAGAAAAAACACCTTCATTGGAAGAAAGTGGCAATAAACTTCTTTTAAAGGATATTATTACGTATGCCGTAGCAGATGAGAACCATCCTCTTCATAACGCTTCAAATCTACAGGATTTCAAGAAAGCTTTCGCATGCATTGAGTCTAATAATCCTAACTCCCCTCAATATGGGGAAAATTTAGCTTTGCTGCAACGCCAGGTAGCAGAAGTGAGTCAGAAAGAACTCCTTGAACTGGGTGTTTACAAGCTCCCATATTATCATTATTCTCATAAAGAAGGCAGAACTCTCTATGATATCAGAAAGAGTTTTGAGCGTATTGAGAATATAGGAAAGGCAAATCCTGACAATGAGCAGATTCAGAAGCGTGTAGAACAGGCTAGGTCAATATTCAATCGATATGAACACAATGTGACAGATGATTTCTCCATGGGAGAGATTTTTGAGGATGGAGATGAGATAGAATCAAGTCCTATTCCTCGTTATACATATATAGAAGGTCTTTTGCCACTCGAAGCTCGCCAACAAAATCAGAAAGAGTTTGACAGTCTCGAAAATGATATGAAGGCTATTAAATTAAAGACCGGAGAGGTGTTGCCGGTTCGCTACAATATTGATAATAACATGTTGGAAGCCGGACGTGAGGTTGATGGTAATTTCGAGGTGGTTTTATCAAGAAAGTATGATAGAAGAATGGAAGGTATAAGCAACATGGAAGAATTTGCACTTAAATCAGCTAAAGAAAATGCAGAACCAGAGCAGGTTTCTTCCGAAGATATCACACTTTCCGGTAAAGAATACTTCTCTACCCTGATGGACAGCATCACCGATGGTCAGCATGACGATCATACGGCTTTGGGCATCAAAAATATCTCAGAACTGAGAGATTACTTCAAAGATAATTCTCATGTCAACGAGTGGCTGGAAGGTGCTCGCAATCGAGAACTTATCGA
>CAKSDT010000150.1 GCA_934446135.1 uncultured Clostridia bacterium | reverse complement strand
CGCGGTTACCGCGTGGCTTTAACTATTATCAAAAAAAGCACTCGCTTTGAAGGGAGAGGGTGAAAAAGATTCCTTCTAAGATGTCTAAAGAGTATTTTGAATGTAGCGAAAAGGGCTAAAAAGCATTAAAAATGCTATAAAGCATGTTCTATCATCGCTTCGGGATGCAGAGATATCAGGTCAAAATTAGTAAAAGTCGATGGAACTATTATGAGATTTTTCAATATCATCAATAAAGAATCAAAAGGCATGAAGTTCAAAAGAGCAAGTAGCACAAACGGCTCAACAGTGGGAACAATTTGGACACTTCTTTTTATTTGACACCCTCTCCAAAACCACGTGCCGAGTGTCAAGTCCTTCTGCCCCTGCCATTTAAAAGACCGCTTTCGCGGTCTTTTTTTGTGCCTACCCTTAAACTTTTTCTAAGGACCCTGAAAGATTTCCAGAGTCCTTATGTCAAACACTTAATTCTGCCCCTTAATAAGTCTGTATTCCAATTTGTTGTAATCAACAATTGTCCTGCTTCCGTCCGAATATACGGTTTCGAAAACATTGTCTGCTATTTCTTTATGACTTTCCATAAGTTCATATTGAAGATACGAAAGTGTCTTGTAATCATCACACATTGTCTTGGTCCTTGTTACGCTGTTTTTCATAATTTCATCAGTCTGAACACTTAAATCTTTTCCCAAATCTTCAATATGTCCGTGAAATGCCATATTATAATAGGCTACAGGTCTTCCGCCGAATTCTATATTTTTAAGACGCTTCTTTTTGTTTTCTACAGTATCAATTGTATCCTGAGAGTTATTAAAAGTACCTGTTTCCCAAGATGTGTTATGAAGAACTATTCCGTGGTAAACCAATTCCCATAACGGAATTACCCTGTCACAAATAGGAATTTGATTTTCCATTGTCATACTATGTACTAAAAGTGCAAAATCAAGATTTCCGATGTTAACATCGTAGGCTCCTTCTGAACTGAATCCGCCAAAAAGTTTTTTGGTGAGTGACATTATTTCATCATTTATTTCAACTGCCTGTTTTTTGTTCAAAGGATGTTTTTCACTGTAACATTTTCTGGGTGGATGAAGACTTATTACATCAATATAGTGTATACCTTTAAATCCGAGATCTGCAACTTTAGGCAAAAGTTGTTTTGCCTGTTTAAGAGCAATTATGGGGCAGAGTTGATACATTCTTCCGCCGCTCCAAGGATTTGGGTCTACAGATATAGAACCGTCCTTTAATACCAAAATGTCGTCCTCATTCCACATAGAAGCAATAGTATAAGCGTCCGAACTGTTAGTATGGCAAGTGACTTGATAGCCGTTATCCTGACCGTATTTAATGGCTTCTCTTAATTTTTCTTCTCCGCCTAACTGTTCTTCAACGGGAAACATATCAGGATATCTTCCGTCATGACCTTTTAAATTCCAGCCTATCATACAAAACTCAGCTTTTTCTATTCCCTGCTTTTTAAATTCATCTACCAATTCTTTAAACCTGTCAAATGTGCAGCAAGTCACCATTTCGGGTTCGTTTTCAAGTGTTTGTTCCATAACAGGCGTCGGAATAGGTTTCATTCCCATTCTTATCCTCACATTTATAGCATTTGCCGAATAATCCAGTTGTTTATTGTCTTTTACTCTCTCCTTAAGCGGGACGCAGGCACCTCTGTCAAGTTGATATTTTCTGTAAATATGTGCCATGGTGCAGTAATCGGAATTGTTTGGCAGTACATAATATCTAACAGCAATATCTTCATAAGCCGGCTCGCCATCTAATTTAAATCTGGGAAATATATAATGCTTTCCGTCTTTAACGCCGACAATAGTATCATAGTCGCATCTCATACCTGTTACAATAGCAGCAAAGCACATATCCTCTTTCTTTACACCGAAAAGAGCAATTGCACTGTCCTCCACTATATGTTCATAATCGTCTTGCTTTTTAAATTTACACATCATATAACTGTTTTTTACATAAGGCCCGCCTTTCGGTGCAACCATATACCCGTTTTCAGAGTCCGAAGCATTGCCGTAAGACGGCATAAAATCTACATATTCCGTCAAATCGGGTATAATATTTTTATCTACCCTTGTCTCGAAATATCCGTCATGCTCTGTCCTTTTAACAGGTATTTTTTCTATCAGTTTTTTGTCCTTGTCGTAAGCGTAAGCGTAAAACATTTTGTCCTCCTCAAAAGGGCACCAACATATAATTGAAAGTGCCCCGACTTTTAAAATAAATTTTTAAGATATCCGTCAACTGCGGTTTTATTATCCAACACAC
>CAKSDT010000149.1 GCA_934446135.1 uncultured Clostridia bacterium | reverse complement strand
TTATTTTCATGTCAATTCAAAGACGCATATTCCAAATGATTTTTTAGAAAAGGCTTGTTCAGTTATTTCGAATTTGAATATCGAATTTCAAAAAGAGATTGTTTCAAAAGGCGATTTGAGTGCGTCAGATAATCCTGACGATTATATTGTATTGGAATCTGTTACAGCTAATAATGCGAAGGCTTCGAAATATAGCATTATTAAATATAATACAGGTGGAAAAAAGGATCGTAATTCTGTTGAGAATGCTATTGAAAGTATAAGAAACGAACTTCAGCAACATGTGAATGAGATAAAAAATAGAAAACAGATTTATTTAGATGCTAATCCGGATGGCGTTGAAGACCGGTGTTTTGTTGAAGACTGGCCAATAAAATTTGATGATATAAAAGAAGTAAAAAGGCATGGTGTTCAGCTAATTAAAGATATAGTTGCTATGGTGCATCCCGAGTGGACATTTGCGGATGATAAATATTGTGGGTTCTTGTATGAACAGGGTATAGGTCTTATCGAACAGTATGTGACAGATTTTTTTGTTCAAAACAACAAGAATGATAAATGTATTATCTCATTTAGTGAATTTTATGGATTAATAGTTAAAGATTATTATAGCAATTATGACGATAGCAAAGAATTTAAGTATTTTTTGGTGCTGAAAACAATAGATGAAGTATTTATAAAGTATAGAGAGAGTAATTGCAATCAAAATAATTGTGAACAGTGTGCAAATGCTGAAACCTGTAATCTGTTGAAACAGCTTACAGAATTATCGGGTAGGGAGATTGAAGAACAGCATAGTTTGGTTTTTAATCTTCTTTTGCAAGAACCAACAGATAGCATTAATAATCTTCCAAGTGATGAAACAGTAGAAACACAATTGGTCGAGCTGTTAAAGGATTTGTCTATCTTAACATTGAATGAGAAAAATATAATTACGGCTTCATTGAACAAAGAGTTTTATTGGTTATCACTTGATGATAGTCGTAAAAAGGAAAAACTTAGAGAAAAAATACAAAAGGGAGTAAGGGAAAACCCGGATAAATCGTTCCTATACGAGTGTGATACTCTTATTACTGGTCGTCTTAATGATGAGACATTTAAGATAGATGGTTCCAATGTGAATATACTCGAAAGAGAACAACTAGAAGAAATAAGGAATATCGTTTCTAACAACATAGAAGATGAAAAGGTTGATTGTAATAAACCTAAAATAATACGCTTGGTTAATACTGAGCAGGCAAAAGAGGAATTACTGTGATGAGAGAGTTAATACAACAGATTTTTAAATCGTATGGATTTGATGAAAAGTGGCAAGATGACGGTATTGAATTTTATTCCGCCGAATCAGAAGAGAAGACAAGCTTTT
Source organism: uncultured Clostridia bacterium (assembly GCA_934446135.1). Lineage (GTDB taxonomy): Bacteria > Bacillota > Clostridia > RGIG6154 > RGIG6154 > CAKSDT01. The sequence continues at coordinate 946 of CAKSDT010000149.1, read as the reverse complement.
TTTTGATCGATTATATCGAAGCAATTGGCGAAGGTATAACAGATGTAACAATGCTGGCGATGCTAAAGAGGCTTGAAAAAGATTATATTGATGAGAATACAAATGGAAAAGGCGTAAAAAGAAAAATTCAGGAGTTATTTGTGAATGATAATGCAAGTAAAGCTGCACAAATTGACAAAAACACATCTGCAATTTATCCGATTAAATTAGAATCTTTAAATAATTTAGATAAGTATAGGAATTTAATATATTCGGTTGAAGAGTCACCTTACTATTTTAGAAGGTTTGTTTTACCCTATACTGATAAACAGGTGGATGAATTAAAAAAAATTATTTCTGATTATCCGGAGAAGAACATAGTGAATGTATTAAGTGAGATTGCTAATCAGGAAGACTCATATTATGAGCTTGCTGGACATCGAAACTTGGATAATGCTTACGAATTGGTTATAAGATTATTTTCTAAAATACCTTTTCTCCAATATAATTTTGTTGCACAGCAAAAACCAATGGCAGTTGAGAAGCGGATTGAATCAGAAATGGACTCTAAATTGTTTAAATATCATATATTGATTTGCAATAGCTGCGTGGATATAAACGAGTATATAAAAGTTTCAAATTTGCCTGAAGATGATGTAGCTATTGAGGCTGAGATGAAAAAGAGATTGGAAAAGAGGGGATAAGATGCAGTATAAAATAAAGTCTGTAAGACTTAAGAATTTTAAATGCTTTGATGGTTCAAAGTATTATGAATTTATTTTAGATGATACAAAGAATCCTATCATTCTTACAGGTCCGAATGGATTCGGGAAAACGACATTTTTTGATGCAATTGAATTAATTTTTTCCAATAAAATAACTAGGTTTAATGAGGCTATTGAAAAAGGAAATCCTGATTTGCAGAAAAATGTGTTACTAAATGAGGCGGATTCCGATGGTTTTATAG
>CAKSDT010000148.1 GCA_934446135.1 uncultured Clostridia bacterium | reverse complement strand
ATTATGACTGATCTGATATTCAGACAATATAGATAATAAACTTGTTTTTTCAAAATCCATCTTATAAAAAGAACAAACCAACCCCTTAAACATTTCATCCCTACTGCTTTGAGATTGCCTGTTATAGCTACAGCATAAACGCTGAAAGTAGTACATAAAATCATGTCCATTTGTTATTGTAAAAAAATGCTGTTGCTTGGTGTAAGTCGACATTCTTTGCTTACCTTAGACAGCATCTCATGCAGAGGGCATATCAACTCTGGATTGCTTTCTGTTAATTGGCGAAGTAGAACGGTTAAATCCAGTTTGTTTTGCTTATCATCAAATGCTGTGTGGTAATTCAATGCAGTAAAACGGACTCCCCAAGAATTTTCCGAGTTCAGTTTCCGAATAAAGGAGATCCATTTTAAATCCTGATAGACTTTCATTCTTAGTTCAATAGGGGCTTCTTGACCACAATAATATGTATAGCAGAAATTACAAAAAACGCTGTCGCTTGAAATAAGCATCATTTCTAAACAAGAGTAATCATAATAGAAAACTCTGCTATTCTCATAAAGAGGATCGTAATCTCTGTCGCATATCCCGATGACTCTATTGTCCAGAAAAAAGTCAACTATTTCGTAAACGCCCATTTTCCCGGAAAAAGACTCTTTAATATCTGCATCTTCACATAGTTTGCCGCGAAAGAACGTAATATCGTCGGCTCCTTCTACAACAACTATGCATGTTTTCCCAGATATATCAGCATCTAATTGCAGTCTGATTTCAGCCAATACATCCTCTTTCGTTAGACTATCTCTTATTGAGTTCAGCATTGTACAACCCACCTAAATCTATCTGTATATCTAAATGGTTACTTATAATCTGTGGAGAATGCGTTGCAACTATGGCCTGTAGTTTATTTCTCTTCGAAACTTCAAGCAAATCATCAAGGAATTTTTTTTGCCATGTGATATGAAGAGATATCTCAGGCTCATCAATTAATAGTAACAGATTTTCCTTGGTCCCAAAGATTAAATCATAAAATAGAACAATTTCTTGTTTTTCACCCGAAGATAATTGAGGCAATTCAAGAGTTTTTGAAGGATTATCTGTATCAACAATCTCAAAACCATTTGTTTGAGTAATTCTTATACGCTTAAATGTAAGGCGATAATTTATTATTTTAGTAAACAGGTCAAGCTTTTCGATTAGCTCCTCGAATACTTTGTATTTTTCATAAAAATCATCAAAATACACTTTTAGGGCAGTAGAGTATGTTTGGTTATAATCCTCTTCATCAATAAGCGACATATCTACAAGATTATACTCGTTTAACTTTTCAAATTTCTTATTTGCTTCTTCAAGTTTTGAACTGTATTCTCTCTGATCCTTTATACCTTCTTTCGCAGAAAGAAGTCTCTTAGGATAGGAACTGTCAAGTCTTGAAGAAACTTGAGAATATTCAGCAACTACCTTACTAATCTCATCTTTAAGCTTTTGTGGTAATTCGCTTATCACATCAACAACTTGAGCTTCATCTCTCCGAGTTTGAGTTTTTATGAGTCTCTGATCCGAAATAAGCCGTACTTCACCACACAGCTTGCGAACTTTGTCAAGCTTGCTTTTTATTTTCTTTAGCGCATCTCGTAACTCTTTGGGTAAAAACTGTTTCCAGTATTCATCGTCTCCAAATAAAGACATATAATAATATTCATCTTCTGTTAGCATTTCTCCAGAGCGACGATCAACATACCCGTTTGGAGTTTTGGCAAGCCAAGGGATTCTACGTCCATATTGGATATAATCCATATGACGATTTGAAATATCGGGAAGACGATGGGTATCAATATAGAGAGCTTTTTCCCGTTTCTTTATTTCAATTTTCTCTTTTTCCTCAAAGAAAACTGTGATATTATAAAAATCAAGGTTATTAAAATAATTCAGATTTCCATTACTGATAGCACTAATTATTCGGAGAACAGTCGATTTACCAAAGCCATTTGGCCCAGTTAAGATTGTAATTCCGTTAACAGTAATAGGAATTGTATAGTCAAATCGACCAAATAGTTTCTCAATTTGAATACTCTTGATCATGGTACTTCCTCCTGATTCAACCTGTTAAAAGCGGTTGGTTTAAGTATAGCACACTTTCGAATAGAAGCATACTGGTTTTTACAAATAATACGGAATTAACAAATGATGTCATCTTCGCTGCATATCCCTTTTATGCTTATATAGCAAACGCCGCCCATAATCTCTCTTGGGCGGCGTATTGATTTCCTGTTCAATTTGTGTTATGGTGTAAAAGCATTTGCGGCGGCTGTAAAAAACGTAGATT
>CAKSDT010000147.1 GCA_934446135.1 uncultured Clostridia bacterium | reverse complement strand
GATGCAGAAAACGATGCCGGCGGATTTGTAATATATAACCGCAGCCAAACTGATGACATCTATGTGAAAGAAATTGCAGTATATAAACAGGAGGAAAAAGAATTATCGGATGTGTATACTGTTAATGTAGACAGTTTGGCAAGGATTGATAAAAAACTGATTCTTAAATATAGTGTTTTGGTACCGCACGGCGGAACGGATCGAGGGGTAAATGTTGAGTGGTACATTTATGATTTTAAATCTGAATTTTATGAAAAACTTGACGGCGAAATTAATACAAGTCTTTCATTGAACAATCTTGAAAATAAAATTATACGTGCTGTTATTACACCTGTTGTTGATTTCGGCGAAATTGGGGTCAGTAATATAGTAGATTATATTCCGGAACTTTCACCCATGGTGAAAAATTTAAAAATTATCGGTGAACCTATAAGTGGTAATGTATTGAGGACTGAGTATACATATTTTGATTTTAATGACTTTCCCAATGGTTACGAAAATAAAAATAGGGTTGATGTAAAATGGTATGCAAGTTTTTCCGAGGATGGGGAATATGAGGTTATCGGCACAGGTGATGTACTTTATATTACTGATGAATGCTGCGGAAAATTTATCAAAGTCGGGGTTAAGCCATACTCTTACGAAGAGCCTAGTACCGGTGAAGAATTTATAAGCGACGCAGTGAAAGTTGAATATGTTGATCAAATGTATGTGAGTCCGCAAAATATCACAGTTAAATTTTTTGCAGACGCAGCCGATGCTATGGTAAGTATAAACGATATCGATATTATTAGAGAAAGCATAAGTTTGGATGGTAAAGAGGGTGTGTATGCAACCGGCGGACTTTCATATGATAAATGGTATACTGTGAAAATTACCCGTGATGGGGTCATAATGTATGAAAAATTAGTCAGACTCAATTCACTCTTGGAGGAAAATTTTGAACAAGATGCAGATGGTTGGATTGGCGGCTGTTACGACTCGGATAATGGTTGTTTAATAATACCTAAGGATGAGAACTCTACTGTTCCGCCCAATGTATACTACGGTACGGAGAACGGTTTTTCCGACGGACAGGAACTGTGGAACAATTATCGGATAGATATTGAACTTGCAAATTCCAAAAATGACAAATTTCGTTTCTATGTTGATGCTTTTAAACCGGATATCAATTCAAATAAAGGATACGGTTTCTGCCTGAGAGATTATCATGATTCAACCGATGGGTTGAATTGGTTTGAAATGATGTATAAACGAGAAGTAAGGCCGGATTCACCGTATGACATTTTTTTAGACGAGCAGTTGGAAATCGATGATACTGTAGGGTATTTACATATGCTTGGACCAAATAGCCCTTTGACAAAAAGCAATATATTATCTTTTTGTTTAAATGATGAGTCGCAAACCCTGTTGTTAGGAAATTACATTTGCAAAACAATGAGAATGCCCGGCATTAGTAAAAGTGGCGGATTTGTTATGTATAACAGAGCTGATGAACTTGGTACAGATGTGCTTATTAAAAGAATAAGCGTATATAGTTTGGAAATAGCAGACGGTTTATCCATAGATTCAAATGCAGTAAAAACAGGAGATTCAGTATCAGTATCCTATATATTGAAAAATTATGCGGAAACAGATGGTGTACAGGTGATTGCCGCAGCATATAAAGGTAATATGTTGGTTGGTATTAAAATGTGTGAACCAATAAATTTAACAAAGGGTCAGCAGGAAATTAAAAACGATATTATTATATCAAATGTTCCGGATGCAGATACTGTTAAAGTGTTTGTGTGGGAAAATATTAACAATAGTTGGAGATTGAAGCCACTTTCAGATGGTTGCAAGAGAATACTCAATTAAGTGCAGAGCCGGTTTTGTTAATATAGTCACAATATTCATAATATTAGCAGTAATTAAATTAAAAACTATGATAAACAGTAATTATGTAAAGGAGAATAACTTATATGAAACGCAAACTACTATCGTTGTTGCTAGTCATATCAATGATAATTTCGTGCATGCCATGTGTGGCATTTGCGGCAGCAACAGCAGAAGTAAATAAAGTTTATGTCAGTCCGAGGAGCATTACCGTTAAGTTTGCAGAAATGCCGGAAAGTGTTTCTGTAAAGGTGAACGGTGAATCCCTGAGACAGTCAAGCATAAATTCAGATAGTACAGAATATGTGTTCAAAACAAATGGACTTTCTTATGACGAATGGTATTCTGTAGATGTGATCAGCAACGGTGTTTCTGTGTGGAACAAAGTTGTTAAACTCAAAACGCTTCTTTTAGATAATTTTGATGAAGATGCCGCCGGTTGGGATTTTGGATGGGATTCTCCGGCAGGATATGA
>CAKSDT010000146.1 GCA_934446135.1 uncultured Clostridia bacterium | reverse complement strand
CGTATATACTTTCTTACAACAAGTGGTATTATAACACAATATATACCAAAAATCAAGAGAAATATGCTAAATTAAATTAACATTTTGCGTATCATTATAATATAATGTCATTGAGGGAATTTAAAATTCCCATTTTAGGAGGTAAAATATGGCAGTATTTTATAATCAGGCTACGCTTTCATATAACGGCAATACCGTTAATTCAAATATAGTTTCGGGAGAAATAATAGAAAGTATCACTGCAACAAAAACATCCGTTTCCGATAATTACGAAAGAGGAGACACTGTTTCTTATGTAATCAGTCTTGTTAATTCGGGAACTGCCGATATAACAGGTCTTACTGTTACAGATAATCTTGGAGGTTATACCTTAGGCGATAATACAGTTTATCCTCTGAGTTATTCAGATGGGTCTGTTAAATATTATATAAACGGAGTGCTTCAACCGGCACCTGCTGTAGTTGAAGGTCCTACACTTTCTTTTCAGAATATAACTGTAAGAGCGGGCGGCAATACAACAATAGTTTATGAGGCAACAGTAAATGAGTTTGCACCGCTTGAAACCGACTCTGTAATTACAAACACGGTTACAACCTCAGGCGGAGGTATTCAGGAAGATATTACGGCAACTGACACAATTACAGTAAGGAATGAACCTGAACTTCAGATCAGCAAATCTTTGTCTCCTGCTTCTGTTTCGGGAACAGGACAGTTGACTTATACTTTCCTTATTCAAAACTATGGAAATGCACCTGCAGACGCAAGTGGCAATGTAGTTGTTACAGACACCTTTACGCCTATATTATCAAATATTTCTGTGACATTTAATTCCGTTGCTTGGACGGAACCGACAAACTACACTTATAATGAAGCAACAGGTGAGTTCGCAACGGTTGCAGGACAGATTACTGTTCCGGCTGCAACATTTACCCAGAACTCTGAAACAGGTGCTTATACTGTAACACCTGGGACAGCAATACTTGTAGTAACAGGAACCGTTTAATCTGATTGATTTTGAGAGTCTGCGAAAAACGCAGACTCTTTACTTTTTTTAAAGATATGATATAATAATCTAAGGTGTACATATTTTGGGACAATCTCTTTGCTATACTTTAAACAAAGAGGGGGTAGTTTCAAATGAAAAAGACGCTAAATATTGTGATGCTTGTCTGCATAGTAGGAATTATGGGTGTTTCAGGAGAAAGCGATATGGGAAAAATCACATTTGCCTGCGCTGTCCGCAGGGTTATGCTTTTTTCAGCCGGAATAGGAATTTGTTTTTATTTAAAGACAAAACTGACTTTAAAAAAAGAGGTAAAAGTGATTTGTTTAAATAACAAAAATGTGGCTTAAGGAGTGATTAAGATGGCAAAGGGGAGCAATCAGAAACTTAAGATTCTTTACATACTTGATTATCTTACACAATATACAGATGAAGAAAATATGGTTACTGTAAAAGATATAATTTCATATCTTGAAAAAAATGGTATATCGGCAGAAAGAAAATCGATTTACAGCGATATAGAAGAACTATCTCTGTACGGGGTTGATATAATCAGCGAAAACAGAGGAAAAATGTATTACTATATAGCCTCGAGAACATTTGAACTTGCAGAACTTAAAATGCTTGTTGACAGTGTTCAGGCATCAAGATTTATAACTGAGAGCAAATGTAATAAGATTATATCCAAAATTGAAACGCTTACAAGTAAAAACCTGGCAGCGGAACTTCAAAGGCAAGTATATATTGCTGATCGTGCCAAAACTCAGAATGAGAAGATTTATTATGTTGTAGATTCGGTAAATGAGGCAATACATAAGCATAAAAAAATTGCATTTAACTATTATGAATACAATGTAAACAAGGAAAGAATTGCGAGAAATAATGGAAACAAATACATAGTAAGCCCATATTCGCTTACTGTTTCGGATGACAATTACTATATGATCGCACACTATCCAAAATATAACGGACTTTCGCATTTTAGAATCGACAGAATGGAAAATGTGGAAATTATGAATGAGCCGGTCTGTGATATAAAATCAATAACAGATGAAAAGTTTGATTTAGGTTTGTATTCTAAAACTGTTTTTCAAATGTATGCCGGAAAGACGGAAAGGGTGACGCTTGTTTGTGACAACAGTATTGTAAACGCAGTAATTGACAAGTTTGGTGAAGATGTTATGATTGTCAAAAATGATGAAAAAACTTTTAAGGCGGGAATAAATGTAAAAGTAAGTCCGACTTTTTTTGCATGGGTGTTCACATTTTCGGGTAAAATGAAAATTATTTCACCGCAAAATGTATTGAAAGAATTTAATAATATGGTTAACTCATTTAATGTGTAAAAAGAATCTTGAAAAAGGTTCTTTTATTTTTTAAAATACTCTTTTATTTTTTTATGTTTAGTGGTAAAATGTAATAAAAATTTCAACCAACTTGAACTTTTTCGGACAAAATTTTCTTATTAACGCATTGAAAAAACTAAAAAAA
>CAKSDT010000145.1 GCA_934446135.1 uncultured Clostridia bacterium | reverse complement strand
TATTTCTGCCGCTTGATGAGTGGATAACAAGAATATTTCCGGTAACGATTCCGGCGTGCGAAGGGTCTGCATAAAAAACTAAATCTCCGGCTTGAGCGTTACTCCAAGATATTCGGCTGCACTTTGCGATTTGCCCTTGCGTTTCGTGTCCTATGCTTGAGGCATTAAAACCGGAATTGATAAAACTCCAAGTAACAAATCCTAAACAGTCAAGTCCGAAAGGTCTTTTTGTCCCGGTCGTTTTACTGCCTTCTGCCGACACTGTTTTCAGTTTTCCCCATTCGCTGTCCCAGCCTATAGCAGAGGATTTGCCTCCCCAAAAGTAATTTACCTTGCCTACAAGCGAGCAGGCGGCTTTTATAACCTTATTTCGCTCCGCTGATAAACTGTTGGGTACTCACCTTACAAATTTACTTTATACATCTTCAAAAGGTCGTTACAACCGTGATAAAACTATACAAATTCGTGAAGCCGCAAAAAATTCAATCGGCACATATATGCCTGCTAAAGCCTTGGAACTCAAACATACTATTAAACTCTTCAAGGAATTTAACAATGAAATTACCGAGATTGAAGTTGCCATTCAAAGCATAATGGATAAAATTAATTCGCCCATTACTACAATTTCCGGAATCAGTCTTCGTATGGGTGCAATGATTATCGCCGAGATTGGTGATTTTAACAACTTTGATTCTCCTGACAAAATCTTAACTTTTGCCGGTCTTTCACCATCTACTTACCAATCCGGTCAACTTAACAACTGCTATGCTCACATGGAAAAGCGCGGTCCTCGTTATTTGAGATACGCTCTTTTTAATGCAACCAAGTTTGTTTGTAATTGGGAACCTTTGTTTGCCGAGTATCTTGCCAAAAAGCGTTCGGAAGGTAAACACTGCTATGTTGCCATTTCTCATGCTGCCAAGAAATTAGTTCGCCTTATTTTTGCTTTGCAAAAGTCCGGACAACCATACATATCTATATCCTAATTTTGATATTTTTTTAAATTCGGCGTCTTTGATGTCTGTTTCGTTATGCCTTTTTCTACTGTAAATCAATTTGCAACATTTTTCTTTTTTAGACTTGACTTTTAATAGTTAGTCTTTCTCCGTGATTTTGAGTATATAAAAAGAACGCTCTATGTTAAAATAAAGCGTTCTCGGTTGGCATCTTATTTAATTTTGACCTCCTTTTTTGCAGGGCGTATTTTTGTCTTTAACTTAACATTACTTTTTTGAAAGACGAAAATCTTGTAAATTTCGTGTGGGAAAAGAACTGAAATATAACAAAGACAAATGGCTAAACTCTTGATTTTATGCAGTTTTCACCATTTGTCTTTATTATACCATAGGGGCACACTCAAGATTATTTTTTTCAAGTCCTAATCTGCCTCCGCCTATACCTGCACAAAAGTCCATAAACTTCATAATGTGATATCTCCTTGCAATATTCCTCGATTTTCATTATATCATTAAACTATGTGAAAATCAATAATTTACATAGAAATGACACAATAAAAAAACACCAACCAATACAAGATTAGTCGGTGTTGTTATTACATTTTTTAACCGAAATATCTCTTAAGCATACCTTCAAAGCCTTTACCATGCCTTGCCTCATCTTTTGCCATTTCATGAACGGTATCATGGATAGCGTCGTATCCCAATTCTTTTGCTTTTTTAGCAAGTTCAAATTTTCCTGCAGTAGCACCGCATTCTGCCTCTGCTCTCATTGTGAGGTTTGTTTTTGTAGAAGGTGTTACAACTTCTCCCAAAAGTTCAGCAAATTTAGCAGCGTGTTCAGCTTCTTCAAGTGCAGCCTGGAGATAAAATGCTCCAACTTCAGGATAGCCTTCTCTAATAGCCTGTCTGCTCATTGCAATATACATACCAACTTCACAGCATTCACCTTCAAAATTAGCCTTAAGACCTTCATAAACTTCAGGATCAACCTTATCTTTTGCTCCAACTCCTATAACATGTTCACATACAAAATTCAAGTTTCCTTCTTCCATAACAGTAAATTTTGAACCCGGAACCCCACACTGTGGACATTTTTCAGGCGGAAATTCTCCTTCGTGAACATAGCCGCATACAGGACATACAAATTTTTTCATAACAATCTCTCCTTAATTAATAATATAATAATTTTTATTTGCAATACGGACAAATGCCCGTATAATATACATCTTTTGAATGAACCTCAAAACCTTTGGGGTCATTTAAAAATTCTGAATTAACTTTAAAGTCATAAACTTTTTCGCATTTCGAGCACAAAAAGTGTCCGTGAATATTAGTGTCTGCATCAAACCTTACTTTTGTACTGTCAATATTAACAGTGATTATAACACCTTCTTTAACAAAAAGATTTAAAGTATTATACACAGTTGTTTTAGACAAAGTCGGGATTTTTGAACTAAGTTTATCATAAACCTCATCAGCAGTAGGATGAACAGGATGTTCCCTCAAATAATCATAAATCATCACTCTTATTATTGAAGGCCTGATATTATGTTTAACAAGAATATCGCTTGTAT
>CAKSDT010000144.1 GCA_934446135.1 uncultured Clostridia bacterium | reverse complement strand
TATCAGCACCGTCTATGCTTCTACCTAAAATTTGTCCAGCGATTCCATAGGCATAACCCTTATCATTCGAATTAGTTATAATACTGTCAAAAAAGAATTGAAATTTATCATAGTCAGTATAAGCTATCATTGGTAAAGAATAGTTATGCGCCAAATCAAAATACATAGTGAATTGAGTCGATTCGATATTCAAAGCATCCACTATAACATTTGGATTGTAGAAATAATACTTTTTCATACCCTCCAAAAAATCTTCAATTTGATGTCTGTCATGGAAATCAAATTCTAATTTAGCTATCTTAGTGGAATATTGTGTTGCATCCAATTTGTTAAACAATTTTTCAATGTAATAGCTTCCGTTTTGAACTTGTCGAGTATCAACATTTAATTCGCTAAGTCTTCTTAATACTTGGATAATATCGTCTATATTTTCATTACTAATATCATCACGTGCATAATACAAAATAAGCCCTATTGGATTATATTGCAATAGCTTTTGATACGTTACGCAATCGTATTGGTACATAGTCTTATGTCCCCAATATGCCTTTTCTTGGTCTTCGCAAAGTAATAGATCTAAAATATCAACGCGATTTATATGCGGTAACAGTTTGATTTTTAAATTTTCATTATATGTGACAAAGATTTTCTCGAATTCCGCACGGTCAATACTATCTAAAATGCATAACAGTATTTGATCTTTAGATAATGAAATACAAGCATCACACAACTGCTTTTTATCAATTGTCTTGTCAACTCGGAGTAAAAATCTACCCCAAGAAGGATCGTCGCTCATTACAGTTAAAAGTTTGCAATAAGTATTTTGCCCATGTGTGTTTTTCAACTCGTTATATATATTTTGTCTATATTCGAATTTTCGTTGACTTTCTTTTTCATAATCTATATCTTCTTCGAGATCGTCATTTTCGAGCAACGGGCAATCCCACCAACTTTGAAAAAACGAAGAATATCTCACGATTAAATCCGGACTTTGAATTTTATCGCTCAATTTCTTAAAGACCTCTATGTACTTTATGTAAATGTCACTTTTTTCATAACGATACATTGTTTCACAACGTTTGATTTGTAGCAATGTATTGAAATATACTTTTTGCAACTCATTAGACTCATACTCGTCATTCATTATGCGATCAATTAAATTGTGGTAAGTTTCGAGCTTTATAAGTCGATACGCTTTTATAAATTCCAATAATACTTCTGTTGACTTTCTTTCAATAATAATATCCGCTATTTTAGGGATTACGGAATTAACAACATTAAATATACCACCATAGGTTATCGCGTGGTCATTATGAACATCCGACTTAAATTCTTCGAGACTTATAGAACGACTATAATTATTCTTTTCCAATAAATCCAATGCGAAAATACTCATTTGAATCGGCTCATCATCTAAAAATTTAAGAATTATCTTCTCTTTATCCTCTAAAAGAAGAGCTGTATTTGTATTCCACAAACATAATGAATTCAGTAAAGAATCTTTAGGATTATTTGATATTTTATAAGTATAACCACGCAAATATAGCTTTTCAAGTGCAGTTATAGCATCAAATTTAGTTTCATCATACTTAAGAAGCGTTTCGAGAGTCCATAATATTTTACAATATTCACCAGCATAATTTTGATTTTCAAAAAGTAAATCTATAAATCCCCCTTTATCTAAATTATTATTTATGAAGTCCATCACAACACTGGGTGCAGCATTTGCCAATACAGGCAAAACGGCAAGCAAAGCATTACGACAATTAAATTCGAACATTTCATTCAAAAATGTTTTAACATCTCTTGCTACTCGTAATTTATCGGTTTCACTGATTGAAGCAAAATAAACTAAATTCGTAAGTAAATTTGACAGCAATCTTCTATCAATAGAATCCAATGCTATTGAGTCAAATTGTTGAGACACGGCTTTTTCATTTATATGCTGAAACACACTTAATACAAGGTCTATCAATGTCTCATAACAACTATCCGCAGTGCTAAAGTGAAAATACGACCAAACATCCTCATAGCTTATGATAGAAAAGTATCTTTCTACAGCTTTTACCGGCCTATCCTCCAATTTGATCAAGGTATTTATTTTATTCTCAAATTCTTTATAAGCGATGCCGAACAATTCAACTATAGATCTATCTATATCATTATCTCTATTGATTTTACGCATGAATAGCAGGGGAATCAAATAAGACATATCTGAGACATCCGCCCACTGCGGTTTAGTAATATTCACGTTTCCAGGAATTTTTCTCAACAGTATAGTTATATTTCTATCAGTAAACTTGCTGAGACGAGATACGTCTATTTCGGCCAATCCCATTATTTTTAATGCATTCTCATAGTCTTTCTTTGATATTTTATTTAGTCTAATATCCGGTTTAATGCTTATATCGACATCGCTGAAACAAAGTATTACAGAATTATTGCGTTCCAAACATACATCACCATCATAGTGAAACGTAAATATAAATGTTTGATTTTTAACGATTCTATTTAATTGCCTGAACGTTACTTCATCTTCAACTACAATAAAAG
>CAKSDT010000143.1 GCA_934446135.1 uncultured Clostridia bacterium | reverse complement strand
TTTTCGAGTACTTAAATATGCTTGGATAATAAATATCTGAAAGCCTTGGCTTTCGAAAATCGCCTCGGGCTTATTCTCGTGAAATCATTACACAAAAAGTCAACAACCTCAAAAGGAATATATATTGAGTATTTTTTTCCGATTGGAAGCCTACTCTCGATAACGTTGCTTTGAGCATTTTTTGCATTAATGACCTCTCTGAATCTTGTTTTATTTTGGTGTTCCATAAAATGACTAAATATTTACATATTAAAATGATAATAAATAATACATAAATGTAACATGAACATATCACGCTGCATTTCGACAAATCTCTTTCCATTCTCGGAACTCTCTAACAACGTGTCTGAGAGATTCTTTTGAACCACCCTGTTCATGTCCTACGAGCTTTGGAAAAATGGCTCCTGCGCCTAAAAGAATGTATATGCATTCGGAGCCAATCAGGAGCCTTCCATCTATCAGGATGAGAGCAACAGAAACAGCTGCCGATAATGAAAATATAACCTTCTTCTGACTCAAACAAGTAAGAACATTTTCAGCTATACGATAGTTGAAAAGCAGAAAGGTACATAACAGATTTACCATTATCAAATTGTAAGGAGTTTGCGATGGGAGAAAAAGTAGATTTTTCTCCCACGCATTCCAAAGACAACTGCCCATTCCGGCTTCATCCATTTCCAAGAATGAAGAAGCTTCTGCGACCAAATGATTTGCTCTAACTGCATAGAGGGTTGTTTCGTAATCAACATACTGAACAGCCAAAAGAACCATCACTAAAACAAGTGTAAAAAGTTTTCTTGCACTGATACTAGTTTTCATCTTGTCGTAGTACCACGAAAGAAAGGATTTTGCTTTCTTCACCACTCCACGAATCTTTGGCAAGCATGCCATCACTGCTGTTGACAGATTTCTGAGAAGGGGCGAGCTGTTCTGGTTCGGTTGAACCCAGACATGATAAGCAAATGGAATGGCAGTTAATACAAACGCCAAAATTACCTTTAGAGATAATACAAACATAATACCCGATTTTAATAGAAATTTCCTAGTACATCAGAGAACTTCTCTTTCTCCAGGATAAAGCACTCCTTTGGAGCAGAAGCATATTCCTTGGTAATCTGTCTGTACATATTTTCCATGCTGTCATAGAAATGAACGGTCATGGAATCTACCACACCATACTGTTGAGAAGATATATAGATAATATACATCTTATTCTCTACAGGAATAGAATAAGCGATTACTTTGTAATCCTTGCCTTCGTCTTTCTTCACGGCATATAGAATATGACATCCAAGCTTTTCTGCCAGGTTATCTGTCAGTTCCTCGATCATGGCTTGTGAACTGAGTTGGAAATAAACCTCAGCATAATTGCCGTGCCACACTGTATTCATCTCTACTGAGTTGAATAACTCTGGTAAATTTCCTCTCAGTTCTGAGAGAAAATCAGAGATAGAATCTTTCAAAACTTCGTTATCGAGCTGGTTGTAATCTACTAATATATTCATAATATGTACTATAAAGTTGTTAAAAAATATGATTTCAAGAAATATTGAGAGAGAACATCTGTAAATTTATCTTCCTCTTCTTTTGATTGCTTTTTCAAATCTAGTTTAGTTAAAAGAGAAGGAATATTTTTTGATATTTCGAGAAGTTCCTTTTTCTGCTCTTTCGTGAGAACAGATGTAGAATAATCATCTATAGCTATAAAAGGCTGAATTAACATATACCGGTAATTTGCTCTCTGTATTCTGTCAAGCTGTTTGCCGTTTTCAATGTCTTCTTTGCATGCTGCTGCATTCTGGATAATTCTACGGTTGTAGCGCATAGTAAGATAAAGCATCGTGCGGTCGTTCACATCATCCGCTTTCTTTCCGACGGAATCATATAAACCATCATATACCTTTGAGGTGGCGTCAGTGAGCTGCTGAAGATGATCATTGGAAACCTCGCTCAAATGCATCATCAAAGAACGGAAACACTTGTCTTCCTTAGATATAAACTCTATCACCTGCTCTTCCGTTTTGAAAGGTTTTGCTTTGGCTAACAGATAATAATAGGCTCCAAGAGTTTCTTTGAGGGATGGAAAAACGTCCTGTTTATCCAGACGCTCGAAAAATGAGATTGCCTCTTTGTAGGTATCTGCTTTTTCTACTTTCTCTCTAGATGTAGCGGTATTAAGCTTGAGATACATCACATCGTTTAAACTCCGAGGTTGGGAAAAAGCCAATCGCTTCAACTCTCCACGAATAGAGTCCGAGACCACAAAAAATGCCAAAGCCACCGGGCTTCGCAAATTAATGGAAGTGTCACGCGAGAAAACACTGTAAGCCGAGTCTTGCATTTCCAGCCAAGACGAGGTGGCTTTTGTAAGCTGTTCTATTGACATTTCCTTTTCCCCCTTCAAGGCTGCAAGCTCCTTCTTACAGCCTTCTACAGCATCTGTCGATGTTTCAAACTTCGGATGGCTATTGCAGCTAACCAGGAGAGTTGCTACAGCCATCATGCACAAAAAGTGATTTTTAATTTTCATATTTTTTATATTTAATAATAAAACGCTGCAAAAGTATAAAATCTGATAATAAAAATGGACCTCAATTTGATATACC
>CAKSDT010000142.1 GCA_934446135.1 uncultured Clostridia bacterium | reverse complement strand
ACGATACAGATATAAATACCGGTAAACTTAATCGCGAAGGGTATATATCGGTTGCGAAAAAACTTACGGAAAAATTGAAAGAAAACTTCCTGCAAAAATGGCAACTCAAAAACCAGAAATTCCGGCAAAGTACAAAAAGCCTGCAAAAGTTTATAAAAAGAACTATCTTTTGGTTGACGGATATAACATCATCTTTGCTTGGGATGAACTCAAAAATCTTGCAAAAGAAAGTCTTGAATATGCAAGGTACACCCTGATAAACAAACTGTCGGTTTATAAAATAATAAGAAATACCGAACTTATTTTGGTCTTTGACGCATACAAAGTAAAAGGCAACCGCGGAGAACAGGAAAAAATTCACGGAATTAATGTGGTTTACACCAAAGAAGCGGAAACTGCCGACGCTTATATAGAAAAAGTAACCCACACATTAAGCAAAGACAACAAAGTCCGCGTTGCAACATCAGACGGACTTGAACAACTTATAATATTGGGTAACGGTGCTTTCAGAGTACCTGCCTCATCGTTTATAAAAGAGGTTGAAGACTCAATTTCAGAACTCGAACAACTTATAGCAAGCACAAACAGAGAGAACGGAAAAATTAACAGCATTGATTGAAAAATCATTAAAACGATGAACAAAAAAGCGGTGTGAAAATCACGCCGCTTTTAGTCTGACTAAATGTAAATGTTAAAGAATCTGTCATCTTCGGAATTGTAATCGTCTGCCGTCGCATAAGTGCACATATCTAAATTGAACTTGGAATTTTCATTTTCAAGACAAACATCATATTCCGCCATTACAAAATTATCTTTGCTTCCCTTATACTGAACACTTGCCGTAAAATTCTTACCTAACACTGTATCAAAATCAAAGATTTCCGACTCTGTCATTCCTGTTTTTTTACTTTTTGAAAGTAAAACAGGACCGTATGTTAAATATGCACATCTCTCTTGCATCATATATTTGCTTGGTATTATCCTACTGTCTTTTCCATAGGGTATCCAGCGGAGTATATGAAAATCTTCACTGTCATATCTTGGAACTTCATATTTAAAATCATGTATTTCGGTCTTGAAATCAAAATCAATGTTAATTTCCGTTTTTCCTTTTTCCAGGTTCAATTCAAAATAACCGTCTGATGATGTAAATTTTCTGCCGTTTAGAGTTGCATTCCCTCCGGAAATATCGGGCTTTCTTAAATATACCTTTACGAAATTATCTGTTTCAGCAATAATGCTTACTTTTCCATTTTCAATATACCCGTCTGATATTTTTACGGAAACACAGGCATTATCTGTCTTAACTTTTCCCGATAAAGGGCAATACATATTTATGTATAAGCCGTTTTGCCGTTTCATAAGTGCGAACTGTACCACATTTATGTATCCTCTCGGAATGTTGTTTAAACAGCACTGGTTATATTTAAGCCCGGACTGTCCTTCGGCAAGGGTATTTCTGCAATTTGAACGAACTGCCCGTGCTCCCCACTTTCCGTCATCAGAAACTGCTGCCAAAAATGCGTTATAAAATGCTTTTTCAACAGAATCTGCATATTTCACATCCCCCGTTAATGTGAACAATTCCGTGCATACTCTCATCCAATGAATAACATCACACGGTTCCGACAGTGCATTTTCAAGGGTCGATGCGTTTGCAAATATGTCATTAAATCCTACTGAACTCATAACATTAAGTTCATCAATCAACTGATTTGCAAGTTTATTTGCAGCATCTAATATAATATCGTTTCCTGTAAGTTCAGCACACTCAATAAGTCCCCAAAGTGCGTATTTTCTGCACCGGACATTCCAATTCCAATCGCAATCCCGGCCCATTATTTCAAAAGCCTTTTCAGGATCAGGCGAAAACACATTCATACTGTCTTTATACGAGTTTATGTACCCGTCATCTCTCGCAAAAGATATTACTTTAAGTGCCGCTTTTTCAATAAAATCCTTTAATTCAGACCCACCAGTGTATTTGCACACTCTGCACGCACTAATCATTAGTTTACCCCAGAATTCACCGCTCCAATGTCCTATCGAAGTTTTGTCATCCATAGGTATTTTTAATGAATCTTCTGCTTCCTGATAAATTTCTTTTTTTGCAAATTCGGAAAAAATACGGTTTTCAAAAAAGTTTTCCATATATTTTTCAATGAAACCTTCAAATTTCGTATTGCCAATATCTGCAAGATTGAGTTTGTTTAATTCGGCATAATTTATTTTAAATTCCATATTGCCATCCTCCGATTAAAATAATTTGCCCTTTTCATCTCATCATTTCAATACGAAGACGTTGTACCATACGCCCAAAAACAAGTCAATAAAAATAAAATAAAAATATTTTTCTTCTGACAAATTCTCTCTGCGATATAACCATTGACTGACCGAAACAAGACAGCGGTGCCATAAGAAATGTAACTGTTGAGAGCATTGATGACGAAAAATGCGGATTTTGCGGAATATATGCAGAAAGGGGTTATGACGGGAAAGATTTAAGAACATAAAAAACGGCGGTTTCCACAAAATAACCGAAAACTGTTTATACCGAAATAAAAGGTTTGAACCATTCTTTTGAAAACAAAATTTTAAAAGTTAAACTTCCTGAAAAC
>CAKSDT010000141.1 GCA_934446135.1 uncultured Clostridia bacterium | reverse complement strand
AGCCTACACCGAACAGTTTTGGTTCAAGAGCGTCATATAAATATTTCTCTGGGATATTTTCGCTGAATATTTCGTCAAACGACTCTTTCATAAGGCAACGGTATTTGATTCTGTCCGCCGGAATATCCTTAATTCCGTCCTGTACCCATGTATTATATACGCACGGCTGCCCAATTTCACGCCCAAAATACTCTGCTATTTTTCTTGCAGCAATCATATGTCTTATCCAAAACCTTCTTATATCTGCATTGGGATTCGATATTGTGAGATTATCCGCAGCTTTAGTGTGACCGAAAGTCGTGCAGTTAAAATCCAGACCGAGATTTTTCTCCTTAGCCCACGACACCCATTTCTCAAAGTGCCTGGGAGCATATTCGTCACGGTCAATATCCTTCTCGTACCCTTCACCGTAACTTTAATGAAGATTGATTTTAAGGGCACCGGGAATATATGAAATTGCTTTTTCCATATCCTCTCTGAGTTCCTCTGCTGTACGGGGTTTCCCCGGATAATTACCGGTTACCATGATACCTCCCGATGCTCCGCCGCCATTTATTTCAAATCCCCCGACATCGTCTCCCTGCCAGCAAGGAATCGATACGGGAATTTTGTCAAACTTTTCAAGCACTGCCTTAACATCAATCCCCAACTTTGCATAAACTTCCGATGCGGTTTCGAATGATTTTTCAATAGTATTCATAACATTTTTCTCCCATCATATTAATTCTTCCGCTATTTTCTCCACAGAGGACTTATTACCTATGTAAAAGTAATACCCGGACATTTCATCACTTTCTCTTATGCCCGTATCTCCGGAGACCGTGCTTGAACAGTGCTCAAACTCCGAAAATCCCCCCTGTGCTGTATGTCCATTATAAAGATATAAAGAGCAGCCGTAAAGTCCCGGATTTGCATACGGATCACCGCAATAAACAGCGGAAGGGTTATTAAAATAATTCCTAACAAAAAGATACGCTCTTCCGTCAGATAGCGTTCCTATATAACCGCTTCTGCCGGTAAGTTGCGATGCTTTGAATCCGACCTTATACCTAAGGTCACCCGTAACTTTGATCCTGGTTAATTTTTCTTTAATATCTATGCAATCCTGTGGAACAGGCTCGTAGTAATCGATATATTCCGCCTTTGAGAGAGTCGGAACAATCAGTTCCCCCAACGGATTAATTTGCGTCAACAACCATGGCTCAAGATAAAGAGTTTCGTCAGTATCCAACACATCCATTTTGACCCTCTGCAAAATACCGCAGTATTTTACATTCTGCATAAATTCCTCCGCTTTGTCCAAATTATTAAGAGGATTGGCGGCACTTCTTATTTCTCTTCCGAGTGTAAACTCCTTTACAACACCGCCCGTTTCAAAAGTGCTGAGTTTAACCGTTTGTACCATGCTTACGCATTTTCCACAGAAATCAAGTTCATAGTTTCCGGGGTCAAGTTCCTTCTGCACAACATATTTGTCGAAAAAATCGTCCCTTTTTTCAACGAAAAACGGCATTTCCGGCAAACACCACATTCTGTCGCCACCCATGTTCCAGTCTTTATTATTTAAAAATTCATCGAACTTTTCTTTATTGCCAAATGCCGGATTTATCCATGTAAAACTTTCTCCGTCCTCATTTTCAAAAGGTCCCAGTATTCTCCCGCCGTGTGCAGTACATATAATACTGAAACCTCCACCCAAATCAAGTGACACGAATTCAAGTTTAGCTTCGGTAAGCCTCTCCTTAACCTGTTTTAGAGTTATATGATTGTTCATAAAAAGTTCACGCTCCTTATAAAACACATTCCTAATATGATTGTTTGCTCTCATTGTATCATTGTGATAGTTGGATGCAAATACACAATAACAGGATATTTTTGCATTATATTATTATCCACAATTTTAAGTATATCAAAAATGCACAGATGCTTTTAACTTGTTATACATCTGCCGTAGAAATTTTTTCTCATTCATTTTTTTCATCCTTTCCTTATTTTATGGTACAAAAAAAGAGGCAACTTCGTGTTATAGAAATTGCCTCTAATTACGCTATTTTATTTTTTATCCGTAGGTTCAAATCCGATAAGCCAAACCTTTTATTTTTTTGTTTTTGCCTTGGTCATAGTTCAAATCACGCAAAACATAGGCATATATCTCCGAAACTTGACTACAAAAAAGGGTTTGCTAAAATCTCGTAAACCCTCTCCGTTGCCGACCAAATTGACCTTATATCTTTTTGGTCTGCTTTTTTGGCAATGCCGAACCATTGAGATGTTTGCACCGTAGGCGCTGCTCGTAAAAGGTTGGTAATGAGCCAAAGGCGTTATGAGGGCGCTTGCAACCGAATAGCCGACGCGAATGTGACCTTTTGCGAAAAAGGAGGGACGACGGTGCGTGTGACCGATTTTTATAAAAAAAAATCGGAACGAAGCAAAGTCCGTTCCGATATGGAGGTGCCACCCAGATTTGAACTGGGGAATATCAGTTTTGCAGACTGAGGCCTTACCACTTGGCAATGGCACCGTATTTATAAAAAGACGCTCTTTACTCAAGCGTCTTTATCTTGTGGAGCGGGCGACGAGGCTCGAACTCGCTACCTCCACCTTGGCAAGGTGGCGCTCTACCAGATGAGCTACGCC
>CAKSDT010000140.1 GCA_934446135.1 uncultured Clostridia bacterium | reverse complement strand
ACTTTGCAGATCTTAACTAATCTGACGTTTAAGTTAACCTATTAAACTAAGCCGCTCTTCAAGTTATTAAATTTGAAGAGCGGTTATTTTATTTTAGAGTTTTGCATTTCTTTTATGTCAAAAAAGCGTAGCAGTCACAAACTTGCTACGCTTTAAAATCAACTTTTTTGAACTAAACCAAACTTTGTTCTTATTCTTTTATTATTCAATTTCTTCTTTTTCGATAAACCGGTATTCTCCCTCTTTTAAATCGTCAGGAAGCAAAATTTTGCCCATTTTAATTCTTTTTAAATAAGTAACCTTATTATTCACACTTTCAAACATTCTTTTAACCTGATGGAATTTTCCCTCTTTTATTGTAATCAACACACCGTCTTCTACCCTTTCGAGTTTCGCCGGCATTGTGACAAAATCTCCAAGATCGACTCCGTTTTCAAGAATATCTATATCCTTATCACTGACTTCGTTTAAAGTCCTGACAAAATATGTCTTATCTATATGTTTTTTTGGTGACAAAAGATTATGGCAAAGTTCACCGTCATTTGTTATCAGCAAAAGTCCCACTGTATCAATATCGAGTCTTCCCACAGGAAACGGTTCATATGACTTAGTTCTTTCATCAAGCAGATCTATAACAGTTTTATACTTTTTATCTTCTGTCGCACTTACAACGCCTTCCGGTTTATTCATTATTACATAAATAAATTCCCTGTAATCAACTTTTTTATGGTCTATTTCAACAAAAGAAGGGTCTACCCTCTCGGAAAAAGATGTGACTCTTTTACCGTTTGCATAAACCCTGCCCTCTTTTATTAATTTTCTCGCATCATTTCTTGAACCGAAACCGCTTTTTGAAAGCACTCTGTCTATTCTGACTTTTTGCATCATTTATTCCTCTCATAAAGCGACAAAAGTCCTTTTATCATAATTTCGTCATCGATTTTTATATTTCTCTTACAGTGCTTTATTATTGAACCTGAAAGTCCGCCTGTTGCAACTGCGTTAATTTTTTCACCCAAAGATTCCTCAATTCTGTCAAGCATTCCGTCAATCATTGAGGCATTTCCGAAAATAAGACCGCTCTTCATAGAGTCGGGCGTGTTTGTACCGATAACACTTTCCGGTGCCTCAAAACTTATGCTCGGAAGTTTTGAGGTCCTGTTTACAAGTGCCTCCTGAGAAATTTTAACGCCGGGCATAATACTCACACCCAAAAGTTCGTTATCCTTTCCGATCACAGTGATAGTAGTTGCCGTCCCCATATCAATTATGGCAAGAGGCGGCTTAAATTCATCTAAAGCACTTACCGCTGCAACCAGCAAATCAGACCCTATTTGTTCGGGATTATCTGTAACAATCTTAATATTGTGTTTCATTTTAACAGAAACTTCCATAGGCTTTACGCCAGTTAAAATCTCAACTGCCCTTTTAAGACTTCCCGTAACAGGAGGTACAACCGATGAAATTATGCTTCCCTCAACATCGTTCTCACTTATTTTGTAAATTTCAAAAAGTTGTTTTAAAAGAACTGTATACTCATCTCTTGTCTTATTAAGATCTGTTGAAATGCGGCATTCAAAAACTGTTTTCCTGTCTGATATTCCGCCTATTACTATATTTGTATTTCCTATGTCTATTGCAATAATCATTTTGTTTCCCTCACGCACGAATTTTTTTGTAAATGTCTAAAAGACGGACAACAACCGGACTTAAAACCATATCAACCAGGAACTCAAAAACAAAGTTTATTCCAACAAGTCCGAAAATCATATATCTTACAGTGTCGCCCTCAAAACCTGCTGCCGTTCCCCACTGTTTTATGGTTTCAAAGAAAAACAGGAAACAGCCGAGGAGAAATACTCCGGTATTAACAATCGGACACACGGCTGCAGCGGCAACTACTGCAAATGTTTTGTTTTTATTTTTAAGTGCCTCAAATGTAACACCGCTCAGAAAGCCTGCCAAAGTGCCTTTAAGAAGTACTGTTGCAATTGTTCCCCACCAGTTTATAGCAAGAAATGCCGTTGCATCGCCGGTTAAAAGCACCATAAGTCCGAAAACAAATCCCAGAAACGCGCCCGATGCCACTCCCGATGTTGCCGCACCTATTACAATGGGAACAAGCACCAAAGAAACAGAAAACGGTCCAAACTTAATACTTGCACCGAATATCTGAAGAATTATTACTAAAGCCGTCAAAATTGCAGTTGTGACTATTTTCCTTGTGTTATTATTCATAATTATATATTTTCCTTTCTTTTAATTACGCTCAGGACAAATCCTATTGCAATATAAGAAGTAAGCACCGACGAACCTCCGTAACTGAAAAACGGAAGCGGAATACCTGTTACAGGCATAATTCCGATACACATACCGATATTTTCAAATGCCTGAAACAAAAACATTGCTCCGCAGCCGATTAAAATAAACGCACCCGAATCTTTTCTTACACTGCCTGCCTGATAGAAAATTCTTAATATTATAAAACCCAAAAGCAAAACTATCAGCATAGCACCCAAAAATCCCAATTCCTCACCTGCAGCCGCAAAGATAAAGTCTGTATGCTTTCCGGGAAGAAAACCGAGTTGTGTCTGCGTTCCGTTGTAAAGTCCCTTACCGCTTATAAGTCCCGATCCTACAGCAAGTTTTGACTGAATAACATTATAGCCGGCACCGTCCGGACTGCTCTCCGGATTAAAAAACACCCTTATTCTGTTTTTCTGAAATTCCTGCAGAACAAAATTCCAGATAACCGGAGCAGAAAGCGAAAAGACCGCTGCCGCTCCCACAAAATACCTCATTGGAAGTCCTGCATAAAAGAGCATTACCACCGCTATAAAAATAAATACCATTGCAGTTCCGTAATCCGGTTGGAGTAAAATAAGTCCCAAAGGAACCATCAGGTGCAGTCCCAAAAACAATATATTTTTGGGAACCGTTATTCTGTCACCCAAACTCCACAGATGGTAAGAAAATGTGAGTATAAACCCTATTTTGGCAAACTCTGAAG
>CAKSDT010000139.1 GCA_934446135.1 uncultured Clostridia bacterium | reverse complement strand
ACCGTCTTCCATACCAATGGCGGTATAAATGGGAACGATTCCGTCATCGTCAGGCTTATATGTAACATACTTGCTATCGTCCCACTCGCCGCCGGCATAAGCAAGGCCTTCTACATCAAGTGAATATCTACCCATAACAAGCCCTATCATGTAAGAGATCAACGATTTAATCTCTCTTGTAAGATCTGCCTTTCTAACGGTAACGTCTTTGTCTTCGACTTCCGGAGTAAGTTCATCCTGTAAGCCGTAAATATCAATAAAAATACGGTTCAACTCTTCTTCGTTCGCTTTAAGCGTATTAAACCGCTCGTTGCATTCGGCTTCCCATTCTTTATATTTATCTGCTATCAGTCTGCCCATAATAACCTCTTACTTCTTGTCGTCTTCGTCTTTTTTGATACGCTGCTCGAGTTCCAACATGTACTTATCAAAATCGGACATAAACAATCTATCTTGAATTACTCTGTATTTTTCAAACTCCGTTTCCGCATGAAGTTTTGCGATTTCGTTAGAAACTTTGCCCGCATCCTGCAAAAGTCCGTATTCGAACATCTCTATAAACGAATTCAAACGTTTTTCCCAATCCGCCATCGTCAAAGGAATTTTCCTCTGTGCCATACTTTCGGCAAAATCGAGATATGCGGTAACCATTCTGTTAAGTTGCCCAAGTTCAAACTCGCTCAGATAGTTTTTGGCAATCACAACGTCAGACTTTTGAATCTTCCCGTTTGGAGCGTCTTTCCAAGTGGTAAGCCCCATATGCTCTTTGTTTGCGTCGGCTCGTTCGACAATCAATTCCGCTGCAGTATGTCCGTGAACGGCATAATGCATTTTGTTTTGAACGGTTGCGTAAAAGCGCTTTGTTGCTAATGCGTCCTTGTCGTAATCGATTGCCGTAGCATATAAATCGGTTATTTTTTGGTAAAACTTGCGCTCTGACGCACGGATTTCCCGAACGCGTTCCAATTGCTCGTCGAAGTACTTATCCGTAAGGTATGTTCCGCGTTTAAGCCTTTCGTCGTCCATTACCCAACCTTTGATTGTATATTCGGAGGCAATCTGATTCACCCATTTGCGGAATTGAACGGCTCTTTCCGAATTGACCTTAAACCCGACGGCAATAATCATCGAGAGATTATAATGTTTTGTTTCATATGTTTTACCATCAGAAGCAGTTATTCGAAAATTTCGAGTAACTGAATCTTCCGCAAGTTCGCTATCCGCAAAAATCCTTTTAATATGGTAGTTTATGGTGTGAGGCTCTACATCAAACAGCATACCCAATAATTTTTGCGTAAGCCATATGTTCTCGTCCTCGTATCTGACTTCTATATTTTGAGTCTCGTCTCCGACGGATGCAACGTAAGTAAGATATTCCGCCGCCGAACTTCTGATTGTTATTTCATTTTTTTTCTCTGACATTTTTAATTCACCGATCTGCAAAAAATAATATATTGTTTCCCCTACTCATTGGCGGTTGCATTCTCTTCTAATTGCTTTGGCTTATCAACACCCGGTTCTATTTTCAAGTTTTTCCTAATCAATAAAGTTACAACATATCCTATCAATGTTTGTACGTCTTTTATACTATTGAATAGCTCTATTCCCCATATCTTGTCCAATTCCAAAATAGAATCTGCAATCAATTTGATGCACAGCAATACTAAGAAATGAACATTTAAGGCTCGCACAAAATAGTACATAAACCTATGTTTTTTTACCCCATCTTTATTTTCGACATAAAAGCCTATCATCCCTATAAGTGGCGGAAAAACATATATCGTTACCTTAAAAATAATGAGCCATATGTATCGCCAATCCGGATTTACCCCTTCTACAGTCCATGATTTGAAAATCTCAGACATATCGCAAGCAGCGAAAATTGCAATAATTGCGATGGGCAAAATAATACCTAATACTATACAGGTAGGCTTTATCCATTGTTTTTGCTTCATATTAACTCCATTTAAAAAGATCAATCAATTTATCCCAAAAAGTTCTCTCCGCTTGTTCCACTACCGGCTGCATCTCTGTGAGCATTTGAGATAATACCTTATTTCGCTCTTTATCTCCTTTACCGGTAAGAATGTCTTCAATAAGATAATTAACTTTTTCGTAATAAGTCTTTTTCCCTTTGAGAAAAAATCTTTGAACCGCGTCTTTAAATTTCCCATCAGGCAACATATCATTGAACATGATACTTATTCAATATTCCAAGCATTTTATCCTGCTCGGCAGGATCTTCAATATAATAGAGAATGTTTTTAAGTGTAAGTTCCCAGTTCGCTTTTTCTTTGATATTCATATCATTTCTCCTGATTAGTTGTCAACATTTTATTTTCTTCAATCAAATAAGTGCATAACGATGCCGCTAAATTGATTGCCAAGTTTGCAAGTGATTTTGAAATCGACGAATCGACTGCGCCTGCCCCGTGTGAAGCCGCATTGTTGCGAATAAACGGCAAGCTCATAAGTACACTATCCTTAAATCCGACCGGGTTTATCGTATTCGGTAAATTGCATTGATTCGCCACTTTTTCTGTCAGTGCTTTCGCATTCCCTTTTTCAGATCCGAGAACAATTTTCATAACGCTTTCATAGCTCTTCTCGGCATTGACAATCGCTTCCGGATATTCTCCTTTTGAGAAAAATTCAATCGCTTTCTGCAATTCATTGTAGGCAGACTTGAATTTCGGATCACAATCTGTCAGTTCTTTTACTTTTTCCAACGTTCTTCGCTTCAAATCCACTTCAAATTGTTTCGCGTCTATTTTGACCATTTTCCCATCAGCCAGTAGCCACGAAACGTCGTTTTGTGAAAAGGTTTTATTGATCTCGTTTGCAAATGCTTTCTTCTCTTTCGTCGATAACACATCGTATTGCAATTCGATTACATCGAAAAGACAAGCCGTAAACCCGCACAATTGCTCTTGCACCGACGGGATTCCATATCCTAAATTCATCATTTCAAGGTTAAACAGGTCATATCCGATTTCGTGGTTATACGATAGAAGCGCATAAGAAAAAGCGTCTATTTCTATTGTTTCTTTGTTGTATCTGCTTGTCCTAATTTTTTTAGGTTCGC
>CAKSDT010000138.1 GCA_934446135.1 uncultured Clostridia bacterium | reverse complement strand
TGTATAAAATATAACAAGCAAGTCAATAATCAACTTGGTGATTGTTGATGAAAAAAAATATTTTTATTATTTTACTCGTATTGTTTTCTTTATTTGTGTTTAAAAGTTATGAATCATTTGTTAATATAAAAGATTCAGTAATTAGATTGCATATAATAGCAGACTCAAATGATTTTGCTGATCAGGCAATTAAACTTAAAGTAAGGGATTATGTGCTTGAAAACTATAAGTTTGACAATACAAATATTGATAGCAACAAAAGATCTGTAATTGCAGATTTAAATAAAATTTCTGCAGATGTAACCGATTATTTGAACAAAAATGGTTTTGATTATTTAGCTAAGGCAAAGTTTGGAAATTCTTATTTTCCCACCAAAAGTTATGGAGATTTGAGTTTTCCGTGCGGAAATTATAATGCACTTGAAATTGTGTTAGGAGAGGGAAAAGGAAAGAATTGGTGGTGTGTGATGTATCCGCCGCTGTGCTTTACAGAAAATTCTGCAAAATTTACTGACCAGAGCAAAAAAGAACTGATGAAAAGCATATCTGAAGGCGATTATGAAATGTTATTGTCAAAAGGCAATATTAAATTTAAAACCGTAGAAATAATAAATAAAATAATTAAATAATAAAAATAATATACTTAATAACCGTTTAAATTTAAACGGTTATTATTTTAAACTGAATAAAAAATTATCACAAAAATTGATAGGGAAATGTTAAATATGAATGTTAATATTTTTCAAATCAAATTTATTATAAGTACCGCTTGTTCAAAAGTTAATTTAAAGTATAAGATTTTAATTTTAACAGGTTGTAGGATTTGATGGAAATTATTTGAATGATATATTCATCATTTGAAAAAATTCAATTCAACAGAAAAAACAATTTTTGGCATTCTGTATGATGAATTTAAAAAAATAATTATGAATTATTAACTGGAAAATTAATATACAAAGTAAGCGTTTTTTTCTATTAATTAATAAAGTAATAAAGCAAGCGGGAAGATATAAATAATTATTATATGCTAATTATTGACAACTCATAAAAAATATGATATAATTATACAAAATAAAGATTTTGTATAATTTGGGTGAGGAAATGAGTAGTAAAAATAAAATTGACTTAAACGCACAACCCGAGGTTTTTAGAGAGTTTCTTACGTATATGAGAGCAATTAAAAATAAGTCTGAGAACACTATATATGAATACTCATTAGATTTGTCAATATTTTTCAAGTATATGAAAATTCATTTTGGTATTTGTGAAGATGCTGATGATTACAGTACTATTGATTTATTTGATTTAGATATTGATTTTGTAAAAAAAATTCAACTGTATGATATATATGAATATTTAGCATATATAAGTACAACAAGAGGTTCATCTGCTTCAACGCGAGCAAGAAAAGTTGCGTGTATAAGAAGTTATTTTAAATATATGACAACAAAAGCAAAACATTTGTCTGAGAATCCTGCTGCGGATTTGGAATCACCAAAACTCAAGCAAACCTTGCCGAGGTATTTAGAACTGGATGAATGTAAAATTTTGCTAGATGCAGTAAGAAAAAATGAAAATCATTATTCGCGTGCAAGGGATTACTGTATTATAGTGTTATTTTTAAATTGTGGTATGCGCCTTTCGGAACTTGTTGGAATTGATATTAATGATATTAAATCTGATACGCTTGTTGTAACAGGTAAAGGAAATAAAGAAAGAACTGTGTATTTAAACGATATGTGTCTTAATGCAATAAAGGATTATATGAAAGTAAGACCTGTTGACGGTGTTAAGGATCGGGGTGCATTGTTCTTAAGTGAGAGAAAACAAAGAATAAGTGCCAAGACGGTACAATTTCTTGTTAAGAATTATATAAAAACAGCAGGTCTTGATCAAACTAAATTTTCTGTTCATAAATTGCGTCATACCGCTGCTACAATTATGTATAGATATGGAGAAACTGATTTAAGAACTTTGCAGGAAATATTAGGGCATGAACAACTTGCAACAACACAAATTTACACCCATGTCAGCGACAATCAAAAAAGAGAGGCTGCAAAAAACAACCCTCTCTCCCACCTTGACGATTAATTTTAATATCGATCATCAAGAGCCTTAATTAAGTCATATACAGCACTATGATTGTTGTCAGAAACAATGTAGTCTGCGACCTTTTTTAAGTCCTCTGAAGCATTGCCTACCGCAACACCTGTTCCGGCAAATTTAATCATTTCAATATCGTTATCATTATCCCCTATTGCAATCACATTCTCAGGGGATATTTGATATTTCGAACACAATTTTTTAAGCGCAACACCTTTATTTGAACTTATATTTAGCAGTTCGTAGTATAAGGAATGTGCCTGAAGAGGTCTGAAACTGCCATTAAAAGTGTTTTTCAAGAAAAACTCCTTAATTTTAAATGTGTCTGTTTGAGGTTGAGCAAATAGTATTTTTGCGATATCAAAATCAATTTCGTTGATAGAATCTATGAAAACCGGCTTGATTTTTTCTGAATTTATGTGTTTTTTTACAGTATCATTATACTTTAAGACATAAATAGTGTCTTTTGAAAAAATTTCTATACCGCTGCTAGGAAATTCTTTTCCTATAATCATTGCAGTATCTAAAGCATCCTTGCCTATTGTTTCGAACATTAAAAATTTGTTCTTTTCTATGTCATATATGCCGCACCCATTAAAACATATAACAGGATAGTCAACATTAATTATTTCAGCAACAGGAATGACAGTTGTGATTATTCTTCCAGATGCAAGCGTAACCTTGCCGCCGTTGCTTTTAAAATATTGTATAGCCTCAAGATTATTTTGTGAGATATAGTGTGAGTCATCAATCAGCGTTGAGTCAATGTCAATACAGAATAATAAGTTTTTAAATTTTTTCATTGTAATTTACCTATGTTTTTGTTAGAATAAAAAGTCATTAAAATTTTGCCGATACCTATCAGAAGAATAACTTGCCATACATTATCATAATGACTTATTGATGCTGCGGCAACAAAAATCTCAACCAATACAAATATGGAAAAATTTTGTATAAACAAATTTTTAAGATTAGAGATCAAGAGCAAATGATTGACCGGTGTTGATAAGTCTTCCGCAAGTG
>CAKSDT010000137.1 GCA_934446135.1 uncultured Clostridia bacterium | reverse complement strand
TATTTACAGGTCCCAAACTAATCCAGCCGTTTGTACCCGTTTCTGCCTTGCCTATACCTATTATAAGCACCAAAATAAGAAGCCCGATATAGACCCCCATTATCTGCTTATAAAACTGAAGTATGACGGAATAATCCATATATGAAATAACTGTCATACAAACTATTCCGAGGATTATTGCCATTGACTGCACT
Organism: uncultured Clostridia bacterium; assembly: GCA_934446135.1. Lineage (GTDB taxonomy): Bacteria > Bacillota > Clostridia > RGIG6154 > RGIG6154 > CAKSDT01. The sequence continues at coordinate 2,995 of CAKSDT010000137.1, read as the reverse complement.
ATTAAATTTGAATAACTGCCCGATGACTTTACGGCACTTGAAATAAGCAAAAGTCCGTAAAGTGATGACATTATTACCGCAATTATCAATTGCTTGTCCGTTTTATATTTCTGTTTCATTATATTCTCCGTATATTTGATATTGTAATTATATCTCAATATTCAAAAAAAGTAAAGAAAAACACCCCAAAAAAATATATTTTTGAGGTGCAATTTTTAATTAATGTTAAGTTCTTTTATTTCGTCATCAGACAAAATCGGTGCAAAACTTTTATTTCTGACCTTATCATAACCTGTAATATAAATGCCGCCTTCACCCGCAGGATACCAGACAGTATTCCCCGGATTGTCAATAAACGGATGCTCAAGTCCTATAGGTGCAAAACACACCGTAAACTTTTCGCTGCAATTTTCGTAAACATAATACTCAAAGCCGTTTTCACCGTCTTTTTTTAAAAATGTAAAAGGAAGTCCGAGAATTTTCATAATAATCACCACTTAAGTATATGACTGATTATGAAAAATTATTTTCTTCTCTTTTTCTTTTTTCTGACCGAAAATCCGAAATCACCCAAATGCTTTCCGAGTGCATAATAACTGCCGTGAGAATATGCCGTAAGGTTTGCCTTCCACAGTTTGATTTTACCGTTTTCGTCAATAAGTTTGTCATCAACATTAACGCACAAAATATCGGCAATAAAACAGTCGTGAGTGCCGAGTTTTATCTTTTCTCTGACTTTGCATTCAATATTTACCGGACATTCTTCTATGATAGGTGCATTTACTTTATTTGCCTTGGCGGGCGTAAGATTTAGTTCATTAAACTTATTAATATCTCTTCCGCTTTTTACGCCGGCAAAGTCACATTCTTTAACAAGATTTGACGGAACAAGATTTATTACAAACTCACCTGTTTTTTCAATTATATCATAAGAAAACCTTGACGGTCTGACCGAAATATATGTAACAGGCGGATTTGTGCACATAATTCCCGTCCATGCAACGGTAAACACATTATGCAGACTTTTATCGCCTACGCTTACCATAACCGCCGGCACAGGCGAAAGCATTGCACCGCCCTTAAAAACTGTTTTTCCCATAACAAAATTCCTCTCACATCTTAAAAAGAACAACCCCTGCAAGCATAAGAGCGGTTCCTATATACTGATACATTCCAAACGGCACCTTTTCTGTTCCTAAAAGTGCAAACGCCGAAATTATTCCTGAAGTTAAAAGTTGTGCAATCAAAATAACTGCTGTTGCATAAGCGGGGTTTAATTTACCCATCCCGACTATTACGAAAACCGTTATCATAATGCCCAGTATTCCGCCTATTCTATAAATATTGGGAGCACTGAAGAAACTGCCCAGATTTCCCTTGCCTGCAACAAAAAATGCTATTAACGAAAGCAAAAAAGCAATTCCCTGAACATATACATTTGCCTCCCAAAGACCGGTTTTTGAATTAAGCCTTGTATTTAAAACCCCTTGAATACTCATTAAACTTCCTGCCAAAGCAGAAAAGACAATACCTATTATTTTCATATGCCACACTCCCTTTTAGGGAGTTTTTCCGTTTTGATGAAATTTATTCCTCTTTTAACCGCTTCTTGCTTATTACATAATAACATATAAAATGAAATACTGCCGTTATTGTCCACGAAATTATATAAGAAAGGTACACAGTTTCGGGAGTTTTTCTTATCGGAAAAGCAATGGCTATCCAAATCATTCTCAATCCGCATACACCTACAATTGTTGAAATTGCCGGAAGTACAGGGTGATCGGACGCTCTGACCATATTTGCTCCAACCTCCATAATTCCGCACATAAAATACGGAAATGCAATATACCACAGTCTTGATGTTCCGTACATAATTGCCTGAGCATCATCTACATAAAATCCTAAAAGTGTATGAGCAAAAACTACAGAAATTATTCCCATAACACCGCCCACAACAAGTTCATACAAAATACTGTACCACAAAATAGACGGCATTCTCTCTTTGTTACCCGCTCCGACATTTTGTGCCGCAAAATTAAGTGTTGTTCTTGAAACGCCATTCATTGCAGTATAAGTAAATGCCTCAATATTTGCAGATGCAGTGTTTCCGGCAATAACTGTTTTACCGAAAATATTGATAGATGACTGAATTACAACATTTGAAAGCGAGAAAGCCGCTCCCTGAATTCCTGCCGGAAGTCCGACTTCAACTATCTTTTTTACTTCATTCTTATAAAATCTTATCTTATTTACCAAAAGTCTGCATTCATCTTTTCTCATAATTAAATTGCGTGTTACAAAAAACGCCGAAACATACTGAGAAACAGTTGTTGCAATAGCAACACCCGCTACAGACAGTTTAAAAACTATAACCAAAACAAGATTTAATATGATATTAACAATTCCGGAAAATGTAAGATAATAAAGCGGTCTTTTGGTATCACCTGCCGCACTTATTACCGCCGCACCGAAATTATATACCAAAGATGCCGGCACTCCCAGAAAATATATTTTCATATAAAGCGTTGATCCGTCTATTATATCAGCCGGCGTTTTCATAAGTTCAAGGAAAAACTCAGAGCAGGTTATCCCTATTATCAAAACTGCTGCACCAAACACACCTGCCAGAAAATATGAAGTTCCTATTGAATCCGAAATTCTGTTCTTGTTTCCGGCACCTATTTCCTTTGCAACAACCACACTTACACCAACAGAAAAGTTTAAAAACACAGTGACTATAAGATTAAGCAGTGACGATGTTGCACCTACCGATGCCAATGCCGATGTTCCGGCAAACTTTCCTACTACTATTAAATCCGCAGAATTATAAAGTATCTGCAAAAGTCCCGATAGAATTAACGGAACAGCGTATATAATCATATTTTTTCGGACAGAACCCGAAAGCCTATTAACTTGACTCTCATTTGCCAACTATAAACCCTCCAAACTATTTGATTATAACACTGCAACTTAATAATGTCAATTAAAGAAA
>CAKSDT010000136.1 GCA_934446135.1 uncultured Clostridia bacterium | reverse complement strand
TATTAAATACAAATGACGCAAGCGGGGAAGGAGAACTGCTTTTACGGATACACAGGGGAAAATCTGACGAAGACGACACATCTCAAAACATAATAGTGTACTACTCTTTTACTGCTGAAGATATTGTATTTAGCGAAAAGCCGTTACAATCGGAACAAAAAGAGTCTGAACATGCCACTGGGAAAACCTTTGACTGATGCTTATAGGCTTGAATGGTAAAGTGATTTAGAAAAATTTTCAAAAGATAAGGAGAAAAGTGATGAAGAGATTAAATAAAGTTTGTATAACGGTTTCCATTACGCTTTTAGCGATAATTATGATGATAACTAGCAGTGTGTTCGTTGCATTTGCTGACAATAATTATTCCGACAGTCCTATATTAACTCAGTCAAGCACATCCAAGAAGTTTAAAATAATTTTGAAGGATGAGTATGGTCTCGGGGTGATAGCGGCTAACAATCAAAAGATTCAATATAGGTACGAATTAAAAACCTATGACAAATATGATAATATAAAAGTTAGCATTGCCGATGAGTCCTTAATTACTATCACTGACGGCAAATTTGCCAATTATGAATTCGATTTGAGTGATAGGGAATATATTGTAGAATTTAGTTCATGCGTTAATGGCGGGTTGTTTGAAAATAATAATAATATAGATAGTATAATTGAAAGGAAGTTGGCAATTGTTGCAAATGCCTACGACAATGGGGTTATTGTTCAAACCGTGTCAAAAAACATTTCGCTGTTAATAACGCCACATGGTTTTTTTACTTCGCCTTATGATTCAAATTCTGTAAAGAAGATATATTATGAGGCTTTGTTTGAAAGAGGCATAATAAGCAGAGTAGAATGTGATCAAAAAACAGAAAATTTGTATATAGCAGAGGATAAATCGTTTGAAAGAACAATAAGTCAGCAAAATATTGTAAGTCTGAATAATACGGTTGATAATGAAGTTCCTTCAAGTGTCGGTATAGACTACACTGTGGAATTGTCTAATACAGGTTTGATTTTTAGGGGTACGGTTGTGTGGAGTGATGTAAATGCGATATATCATCCTGCCCGAAAGATATATGTTGAGATTTGCAGAAAAACAGATTCAGGTGATGAGGTGGCATCATCCACAGAGACCGATGATAATGGGTATTTTTATATTTCAGGTATAAATAAAACAGAGGAAGTGTTTATTAAGGTCTTTTGTTCATCCGCTGAATGGCGGTTTGCAGTAAGTGATTTTTTGCATTCTACATATTATTTTTCTACTTCGCCTCGTGTATATACAGAGAATCGCGTAGGTAGTGCAAGTAAATGGAATTCTGATATTGCCAGAGGTTTTCAAGTTCATCAGGCAATGATTTTAGGAAGTTATCATGCTGCGGATATGGGACTTTATGATACGCCATCAGTTGGTTATCCGGGTAGTGGCACGTATTACAATAGTGTGCTTAATAAAATTTGGATTGATGACGGCGATTATTGTGACTTTGATGTAATTCTGCACGAATATGGTCATTTCATTATGGATGTGTATAATTTTGAGGATCAGGATGGCTTAGATCATGCATATAACGGTATTTTAACGGACAGTTGTGATGATAAAGAAAAGGGAATAAAATTAGCGTGGGGTGAAGGTTGGTCTACCTATTTCGGAATTAGCGCGCAATTGCAACAGAATGCGGCAGAATTGCACATTCCGAATGTCGGAGATACAGTTTATACTGATACAATTGATGCGAATTTTTCGTATGATGCATTACATAATAATGGTAATATGGGCAAAGGAGAAGGAAATGAACTTGCTGTTACAAGAGTTTTATTAAATTTGGCTTACAGTGACGAGGGCTCACCTATTTTGTCAATTCAAGAAGTTTGGAATATATGTAAAAATTCCAAGCCTAAAACACTATCAGCATTCATTTCAATAGTTTATGGTATGATACAAAAATCGGAGATAACAAAACTTGGTAATATTTTGGAAAGCCAAAATATCACGCCAACGACAAAAACTTCTTCTAAGGAATTGACTTATGATGATTTGGAATTTAATTGGTCAATTAATAAAAACTATGTCAGTAAAAAATTTTCAGATAGTTATAAAATAGTTTTCTATGACAAAAACTATAATAAAATTGGTTATGAAATAAATACAATGCTGAACAGTGGAAATGATTCCTCGAATTATAGTTACCAAGCAACTGATAGTGAAAAAACACAATTAAAAAAAGTGTTGCCTCGTAAATTCTATTGGGGAATTAAGGTTAATCAAAAAGATACTCCGTCAACAGGATCGTATATATCCTCTCTTTCATATGTGGAATTACCTATTTATAATCAAACGTCAGACTTTATGATGTCTTCGTCTACAAGATATGCGGAACGAGAAATATTCTTATCATATGGCAATTATTTTGACTATAATGTTACGTTTTCGAGTGGTGGTTCAAAATTGATTCAAACATTTGGGCTGACGGATACCGTTATAGAATTCTACTCCCAAAATGGAACATTGTTAAAGAGTGGCTCTGAAACAGATGATAAGGGATATTCTCGCAATGCTTTTTTGCGTTATTATGTAAGTGCAAATACAACATATAAAATCAGAGTAAAGTTATACTCTTCAAGCTCTTATGGTAAAACAAAACTAACCATAACGCCCGCATATTCTTTTAGGGATAGTGATAAGGCAGATAGTATTGAGGCTTTCGATGATATAAGCAGTATACCGTATTGGTCGGGCGGAAATAGGCTTCATACATATGTTCCTCTTAACTATTGCCAGGTAGACTCATATACGCCTAATGAAAGCGGTTCATTTACATTTGAGGTTCAGGCAGAATACTTTGATTCGTATATATACGTTATTGATCCCAGAAACTCAAACTATGTTGTTTCCGGCATTGATTACGATGATGATTCGGGTGAAGGGTCTAACGCAAAATTGACAAAAAACTTAGAGGCAGGGGTTCGTTATTACATTATATACTGTCAATATGATATTTCAAAAGCATTTGTTAATACGGATGCCGGGGATGATTGTTATCTGGTTATCCACAAGAATTAGAAATAGTAATATAAACATATGAATTTCCTGTCATAATTCGTTGTCGGACGCGCACGCCACGGCGAAATTATTTATCGAACTCGTCGGGATAAAAGGCGATTTGCCCGATTTTATGTAAAAAATAAAACGGGGCGGAATGATTTTCGTTTTTATGCGAAAATGTGAAAAAGCCTTTACAAAAAGGTTAATATATGTTATAATTTACGCAATAGCATAATA
>CAKSDT010000135.1 GCA_934446135.1 uncultured Clostridia bacterium | reverse complement strand
TCCTTAGCTCACTTCGTTTCTCATTTTCATCAAGCTTGTTCATATTGGATTTAGCCTCTCAATCTAATTAATTCTTTTGGAATCACTTGATGATTACCTTCCCCTTCTTTGAAAATGGTGTCCCAGGCCTTGCCTTTCTCATGCGTATCTTCGACAAGATCCCATGGCTTCAAGATTCGCTTATTCTCTACAATAGCATCTATGGCACGTTTTACATCTGTCTCAATTTTTACATCATACTTCATGCGAATTTTCATCGCCCCAAATCCACAAAATTTGTAATACACATCAGGAACAACCGGTCCAAACTGCCATGCTTCAAAATCATCAGTAAACAATTGTTCCCCCCTATTTCTTAAAAAATCAATTTGCAAAAAATACAAAATTTTCTGCAACTGCAGATTACTAATTGGAGAATTATCTTCGGTGCACTTTGTGACTACATATTTAGCAATTTCGTATGCACTATATGCCATATCTCCAGCCTCCATTCAAACTTTCTTTTCTCAAAAACTAACTTTTAAAAATTGAATCTAACCTTTTTGTAACTTAATCATAACTTAGCTAAGATTATATCATGTTCTTCCATTTATTGCAAGTTCATATAGTAAATTCATCTCTCTTTATATAATATTATACCCACAATTTTATAGCCCAAAAACGAAAAGAGCCGGGCATTTCTGCCCGGCTAAGTGTTTCATCTATTCCGTTTTACAGTTTTCTGCAGGGCTGTTGTAGTCCAATGCCCGGCTGCTGTCGGAGATTCCGGTTGTTGTCGGATCCTGTACAATACCCAGTGCTACCAGCAGGTTTACTGCAATTCCGATAACCTGTGTTGCCATGTCTTCGCTGATCGGTGATACAACGCCCAGCATTCCTAAAAGCTGGTATGTAAAAGTAACGATAGCACCGAGGAATGCTAACAGCCATGTTTTGTTCTTCAGTCTTACTTTCCAATTAATTTTTGCCATAATGTCAGCTCCTTTCTCGTTCTTCTTTGTCTGTTTGTTTTTGATGGCTCATCTCCAAACGTAAAATTTTTTGGTCATGTTCGTCTAGTCGTTTATCCTGTTGCTCATTGTGTTCCCACAACCTGCGACGTGCTACAGTACTATGTTCTGTTTCTCGCGAAAGGTCGTCTTTGATATCTGCCATGTCCTTTTTCAACCCCTGCACTGACATGTCCAAAGAGGTAATGCTTTTTGTCAGTTCCGTTAATCCTGTGATCAAGGGTTTTGCGAGCACTTTAAACAGTGCAAACAAACTTCCCAGCGTCAGAACCAGCATGCCCATGAACTGCACTTCTGTCATTTTATCCATAGTAAATGCTACCTTTCTATTTCAGTTCTTTGAACGGCAAGTTGACCTGCTTTCCGGAGCGAGTATCCCAGTGATAAAACGTCTTGGAATATTTAACCGAGGATCCCAGGTGGATGCCCCATGTGTACAGGCCGGCTTCGCCGACAATTCCGTGTGCTTTGCAAATTGCTTTCCACTTTTTCGCATAATGGATGAAATCATCCCTGCTCACACCCGGAAGGCCCCAGTCTGTTGCCACACCTCGCAGATGGGATGATTTTGCATTGCCACCTACTTTCTTGTTATAAGCAACAGTCCGGTACCATCCGTTGACTGTCATCGGTTTTCCGAGCCATCGTCTGAATTCTTCCAGGCACTGTGCATGAAGCAAGGCTTCCGCCGATACTTCAACGGTGCCGGCCTGATGCTTCGAGTATTCTGACAGGCTGAAATGATCTGTTAGACCTGTCAGTTTAATAGTCACTGCCATATTTTTATCTCCTTTCGTGTCAGGTTTTGTCGTTTTGTGTCGTTTAATATTATGTAGGCAACCTGTGATTGCCTTGCATCTATCGGCACAATCCAAACACACTATGTGCCGATTTTTTTATTTAAAATTCTGTAAAATACTCTCCCTCGGAAAGCTCCGCTGGGTTCCCTGCCTTGATGCAGACGTATCTCTTTGCTCCGTCCGTGTAGTAATAGTTTTCGTATACATCCATGCCCGGCTTAAATGTAATCGGCTTGTCTGCTGTTCCCTCGGCATCCGGGTCGGTTTCTTCAACCCATGTGATAGCTCCACCGGCTTTGCTCTGATGCGGAACCCACTTGAATCCCGGTCTTGGTGTTACGATGGACGGCTTATCTTCAATCGTGATGCCGACTTTCTCGATAACATCAACCACCTTTTTGTCGGCTCTAATTGCCGTCTTGATTGCTTCTAATCTTGCTGTCTGTTCACTGTTCATTGATTCCCACCTCTGTTTCTACTTCTTCTAGCACTGTATTAACATCTTCGGATGATACATCTGCCTTTATCTGCTCTAACAATTCATCTGATATTCCGTACTTGTTCGGCTCTTTCCAGTCAGGGTTTAAATAAAATCCTTGCTCTGTGGTGTAGCAGTATTTATCTGCAACCACTTCCGCAGGAATAGAATCAACCTCGTTCACATTGACCTGTTCCGTTACAAACGCAACATTTTCGTTAACTAATCTTGGATAGCCATTACTCATGTGATCAAGTGCTTCTCCCATACCTAAAACAACATTGTCTGTTTTACCTGTAATTACATACATTTTTCTATTCTCCTTTCAATACCCAAACTTTTCCGCTTGCAGTTTCTGAGATTTTGTTTTTGGTCAATCCATTAATTAGTATTGTTGATTTAACTGCTGATGCTCTTTTTCTTATAATTTTAAATGCGGTGTATACATAAGAGCTATTGTCTCTAGTTGATAATATTAAATTCGAATTATTTGAAAGTTCTAACACCAAACACGGTCTTAAATCTACTGCATACGATGTTGAACCTATATCTACTCTACCATCAGCAGAATTGCTTCCATCATATATTTGTTCTTTTGAATCCAAAGTTAGAGTATTGTTGGATATATCGACGCTAAAAATTGCTTTATAAGCGTAATTATAGGATTCTCCGCCAGTAGGGTACATATAAAATTTGTTATTCTTGTAATTCAGCGTAAGAAACCCATATTTGCAATTAGTATCAAAGGATACAAAACTTGTGAGAGTTTTGTTTAATGTTACTGTATTATTGCTACTAATGGTTATAAAATGAGCATCAAAGGATAGAGAATCGCCTGGTTTTACAAGGATAATTTTCGTATCAGATAATTTGTGTATTCTAGCACTCCCATCAATCACAAAAGAAATTGAACTTGCCACTATGTTGGTCAGTGTAACATTCGATACAGAACCATTAATAAAGTGAAATACTAATAAATAATGCTTTGAACTGCCTGTCAAT
>CAKSDT010000134.1 GCA_934446135.1 uncultured Clostridia bacterium | reverse complement strand
CATTCCGTTTTCCCAAAGGTACGATGAGAATAATCCAAGTGTTGAGTATATGCTGTTAAGCGAGAAGGAAAGGGAAGAAGTCGAAGGAAAGGAAAAAGAAGAGGACGAAATTAGTGCAACAGAAGAAAGGCTGCTCAGGAGTCAGAGACACATTTTAAAGAGAAGTTTAAAGTATGTTTTCAGCATACCGTCATATGAAAATGCTAATCTTGAAGAGGTTTCAGAAGATATAGCAAGAGAATATATGAAAACGGGAAAACTGAGCAAGAAAACAAGAGAAAATGTTTTTGAAAAGGTATACAATGCAGGACGAATCGAAAACAGGGAAATGTATGAGGAATATGCAGACCTAAGAAAAGACCTGAAAGGCACAAAACTTTTTGTACCGCCTACGGTATCGGTTGACATTCCGGACTATCACGCAGAAAGGAAAAAGTACATAGGTTCTGTTCTTACGACAACGAGTGAAGTAAACAGTATACCGGTTGAAAACAAGTATGCCGAACTTTCGGAAAAATATCCGGAGTTATTTCCTGATGAAGCAATGACAAGGGCAGAACAACTTTTAAAAATCTGGGAGGTTTCTGACAGTTTAAAGAAAAACACTTTAAGTTTAGAACAGTATTACCGTGAAACCGGGGATGAGGACGGAAGAAAACTTTTAAGAAGGGACTTTGACAATGCTATCAACAACACTATTGACGAGTTACACAGAATAAGAAGAAAACATCTTGAGTACAGTAAAAAAATTGAAGAGTCAGGAAAAAGGATTCTTTCTGATGATGAAGCAATTAAACTCTGCAACGAAATATACAGGCTTGAAGAGGAATACAACAAAAAGGCAGACAAATTTGAAACTCTAACCGATGTTGACAAGGATGTATTGAACATGCTATTATCAGGTAAAATCAAACCCAAAGAACTTAGAAATAAGTTTTACGGAGAAGAAATCGACAGGCAAAGAATACTTGAGGCGTACGAGGCAAAGAAAGACTTTTATCAAAAAAGCAAAGAATGGAATGAACACAAAAAGGCTCTGAGAGAAAGGCAAGATGCAGAGGCTATGTATGATGTTGAAACATCCGATGATTGGAAAGACAAAAAACTCGGAGAATTTGCCTATGCAAGGGAAACTCCGTACAGGATTGGTCTTGATACAGGTATGTCAAAGGAACTTGTTGACAAGTATTTTAACACACCTGAAGAAAACGAGGCTAAAAAAGTCAGATTTATTAATTCTTACTTAAAAAGAGTTTCAGATTTGAATTTGAATAAAGAAGAAAGTTTTGCAGTACAATTCATAGGGGAAACGGATTCAAAAATAAGTTATCTCAGCCATAAGAAAAATCTGAACTACGAAGAGAGAAGAGAACTTTTGGAATTTAAAGAATTAAAAGCAGAGTTTCTTGAAAAAGCAAATATTGATATCAACAAGGTCAACGAAGGCGTTAAAGAATTCAGAAAAATATACAATGAACTTATTAATGCGGTGAACACCATAAGAGTAAAATATGGATACAAGCCGGTAGACTACATTGAAGGATATTTTCCGCATTTCAAAAAGGGTGAAGATGATGATGTGATACTCAGGATTAAAAGACAACTCGGTATGGATGGCGGAAACAATCTTCCCACAAAAATATCCGGCAGGACTGCGAATTTCAAACCTGGTATGCCTTTTAGTGCAAATCTACAGAAAAGATTAGGGAATGAAACATCATATGATGCGGTTTACGGTTTTGAGAAGTGTTATATTGAACCTATAGCAGATATAATCTGTCATACAGAGGACATTCAAAGATTAAGAGCGTTGGGCAGAGTACTAAGGTACAAATATTCTGATGAGGGAATACAAAAACGAGTTGATAATATCAGAAATAAGTTTTCTCCTGAAGATGCAGAAGAAAAGATTAATAATCTTTATAAAAATAATCCAATGACGCATTTAACCAAATTCGTCAAGTTTATTGACCAGTATGCGAACCAACTTGCAAACAAGAAGAGTGTTTATGACAGAAGTACGGAGGAACTTTTCGGACGGTGGTTATACAAAGTTTCTGAAACACTTTCAAAAAGGTTTGCAGCAAATGCGGTTGTAGGAAACATTGCTTCTGCCAGCACAAATGTAATACCCTTATCACAGATGAGGGGCGAAGTGTCATTTGACAATATACTCAGGGGTATTAAAAGTTATGCTAATTCAAATGAAAATGATTATGTATCTTTACATTCAACTTTCCTTACAAACAGGCAGGGTACAGACAAACTTATAAAAAGCACTTCTGAAAAGGTAACCGATTTTTTAAGTATACCAATGAATGGTGTTGATATGCTTACATCAAATATTGTTGTGAGAGGTAAATATGAACAGAATTTAAGAAACGGTATGACGCAGGAAGAGGCACTAAAAGATGCAGACAGATTTGCAAACAATCTTATGGCGTCAAGAACCAAAGCGTCGCTTCCGACGATATTCAATTCAAAAAATGCACTTATGAAAACATTCACAATGTTTCAGGTCGAGGTTAACAACCAATATTCATATTTATTCAAAGACTTACCCAAAGCAAAGAGAGATAAAGGACTGTTTGCTATAGCATGGGGGTTGTTCAAAATAATGCTTAGTTCATACATAATAAACGACCTTTATGAAAAATTATTCGGACGCCGACCGGCAACAGATGTTCCGGGAATTGCTAACAGTATAATTGGCGATGTGACGGGTAAGAAATTGAACAACGGTGTGGATTTTATTGCAGGCATTTTGGAAGGAGAGGGATTAGGTTCTCTTATTAAAACTGTTGAAAAGAAAGACGATGGTGACGCTTTCAAGGACGCATTGAAAGATGTGGGGCAGGAAGTACCGTTTGTAGGTTCTTTTTTAGATGGCGGCAGAATACCGGGACCCGGTTCTTCAGTAGTACCTGCAGTAAAAGGAATTGGAAAAGGGTTATATCATGCTGGCAAGGGCATTAAGGAAACGGCAACAAGAGGTAAGTTTACAAGAGATGCCAAAACGGAGTTCAAAAGGGGCGGTATAGACCTTTTGGATGCGTCAAACTTTATTTTTCCTTATGCCGGAGGACAAATTTCCAAAACAGTAAAAGGATTAGGTGCTGTAATGAGCGGGGGAAGTTTTAAGTATGATGAAAACGGGGAAAAAGTAATGCAGTTTCCCGTTACAAATGATTCAAAAGCCGAAACCGTTAAAAATTACATTCAGGGAGCAATAGGCGGAAAGACCGCGTTAGACGATTATGCCACCTGGCAAGAAAACGGAAGAAGAAATTTAACAAAAAAAGAGCAGAACATCTATCTGATGA
>CAKSDT010000133.1 GCA_934446135.1 uncultured Clostridia bacterium | reverse complement strand
GATGAGGCTTATGTAAAACATGCGGGGAAGCATAACACCTATTATTGCTCAGAGGAAGAGTTCAAACTTGCTACGGAACGTAAGCAGAAGAGGGAAGAAAATAAGAAAAGACTAGAAAAAATTAATTAAGAGGAGCGATAATATGGATAATATCAATGCGTATTTTATAAAAAATGAAAACGAAGACTTATTTTTATATCCAATGAATATGGATGAAGACTCAGATAGTATTAGAATTATTACAGAAATTAGACAGCCTTCACTTAAAAGAGGAGATATTGGAGATTTAATTTTTATTTCTCAGGAGCCAATAAACAAGGTAGAAATGACAGACGTGCACAAAGATATGCTGCTGGCATATATCGAAGTTTGGACTGAAAACGTTGGTGATATTACTGAGTGGAGATATGTGTTTTTGAAGAATTAACAGTACAAAATTAATGAGTTGTAATATGAAATATGATTATATCAAATGCGATGATTGTGTTTCGCTTATGAGAGAGTTACCAGATGAATGTTGGGGTGTTATATATGGATGAGTTTGAAAGCAAAGAAATTGCCGTAGAAGAATATTTGAGAGCAAGAGACTTAATGATGAGAGAAAGAAATTCTACATGGGAGCGCTATGAGGCGAACAATTTTGAAGATGATAAGCTTGCAGAGTTAATTAATGCGTATGATCTTGTTATAGACAGTATGACGTGTCTGGCTATGGAGATAAGCAAATATGTTTAATGAAAACAGTACAAAATCAATTAGGAGGTGGAAGGATGGGAAGACCTTATAAAGATTTGACTGGGCAACAATTTGGTAGACTAATGGTATTGCGAGATGCTGGCAGATCAAAAAGTGGAGATGTATTATGGGAATGTGAATGCTCATGTCCAGAGCGTAACCATATAATTACAACTAGTAGTAATTTGCAGCGTTCGCATACTCAATCATGCGGATGCTATCAGAAATTTCAAAATTCAAAGGCGCACAGTAAAGATACTTTATTTGACATAGTAGACGATATTGCTGTTGGATATACCTCAAAGGGCGAACAATTTTTCGTAGATAAAGATAATATTGAGAAATTACAAGGACATAGCTGGTGGTATACCACAAAAGGTTACTTAGCCGGATATGTAAATGGGCAGATTGTGTTAATGCACAGATTCTTGACTAATTGCGATGACGAGCATGTGGTGGACCACAAAAATCATATTACTGGTGATAATAGAATTCAAAATTTAAGAATTTGTACGATCTCTGAAAATCAATATAATAGATTAATGCAAAATAATAATAAATCTGGCTCGATAGGGGTATGCTGGGACAAGCGATATCAAAAGTGGAGGTCATATATTACGGTAGACAAGAAAAAAATAGAGCTTGGACATTTTGTAAAATTTGATGATGCGGTTCAAGCAAGACGCAATGCTGAGGATATATACCATAAAGAGTTTTCTTTAAGAAATAGCGTTATTAATGGAGGCCAAATTTATGTATAGCAGCTTACATAATCATAGTATGTATTCTCTACTAGACGCATACCCAACACCTGAAGAGTATTTGCAACGTGCTAAAGAAGTCAATTTGAAAGCGTTTTGTATAACCGAGCATGGCAACGCATATTCGTGGTGCTATTTTGATAAACTTAAGAAAAATTACCCCGAAGTAAAAATGCTTTATGGCGTAGAATTCTACGAATGCTTTGATCGTAATCAAAGAGATAAAAACAGTAAGTATTTTCACCTAATTGCAATTTGCATGAATGAACGGGGTCGTATAGCTTTAAATGAACTAATTACTTTATCAGAACTATACGGTAAGTATTATCGTCCCCGTGTGACTATTCAAGATATGGCACCTTATGCAAATGATCTTATTGTATCTTCTGCCTGTTTGGCATCCAAACTATCACGAGAATCAGACTACAATAAGTGCTTAGAATATGTTTATGAATATAAATCCATATTTCCGCATTTTTATCTAGAACTTCAGGCACATGGTAACAACCAAGACCAAGAAGTCTATAATAAAAAGATTCTTCAACTAGCAAAGGACACAGATACTAAATGGATTATTACCACAGATTCTCATGCGGCGACAAAAGAAGACCTGTATTATCAAGGTCGTTTGGTACAAATTGCTCACGATTCAGAAACAATGTCCGAAAGCTACAATGATTGTTATCTTATGTCTGAGGAAGAGATTCATAATATCCTGGATGAACAAATTGGCGTTGAAGCGGTCAATATTGGACTTGCGAATACAAATGAAATTACAGATTTATGTGATATTGTGAATATGCCATTTCAATCCCCTAAATTACCTACATTTCCTCTTCCTGATGGATTTAAAGATAATTATGAATATCTTCAACATCTTATAAAAGAAGGTTGGAAAAAACGTAAATTTAATGAGTTTGACTTAGACAAACAAAAAAAATACCATGAACGTATTGATTATGAACTAAGTATAATTCATCAAATGGGGTTTGACGGTTACTTCCTTATTGTTGCTGATTTTATTCAATGGTGTAAACAAAATGGTAACAAAGTAGGAGCAGGTAGAGGTAGCTGTGCTGGTAGCCTTGTTTGTTATACAATAGAAATTACTGACCTTGATCCTATCAAATATGGTCTTATTTTTGAACGTTTTCTTAATCCTGAACGTGTCAGTATGCCTGATACTGATACTGACGTTTATGATAGAGGAATGGTTATTAATTATTTAATTGATAGGTATGGCGAAGATAGGGTTTGTCAGATTATTAATTTTTCATTTATTACACCTGTTGTTGCCCTTAAAGATGTTGGAAAAGTTTTAGGTTTCCCGTATAAAGAGATGGATAAGGTAAGCAAAGGGTTTATTTATCCAACATTTAAAGAAGGTTTGGATAACAATCAAGAAGCAGCAGATAATCCAAAATATTCTGAGCTGTTCGATATTGCAAGTCATTTGTCAGGACGTGTAAAAACCACTTCTATACATGCAGGAGGCGTTGGTATTGTTGATGGTAAAATTACCAACTTTATGCCAATGAAACTTGGTCCAGAAGGAGAACATGTTATTCAAGTTGATAAACGTATTGTAGAAGAAGTTGGAATTATTAAATATGACATACTTGGTGTGGCGTCGTTGGGACTTGTGCAAGAAACACAAAATGATGCGGGAGTATCTGATTGGGAAATTAATATTAATAATGAAAGTTTTGAGCATGATAATGCTTCATATGTATTGTTAAGTCGTGCATTAACAAACGGTGTTTTTCAAGTAGAAAGTGCAGGAATGAAAGATCTATTACTAAGATTACAACCTAAAGATTTATCACAAATTTCCGCAGTACTTGCATTATATAGACC
>CAKSDT010000132.1 GCA_934446135.1 uncultured Clostridia bacterium | reverse complement strand
CATTATTTGTGCCGTAAGTAATATCAGCATTATATGCTTTTTTCTTGAGTTCCGGTGTTGTGTCATGTACAACAAGACCCACACTCATTCCGAGAAAATTATAAACCTTACCCATCCATTCCGAGTCACGCTTTGCAAGATAATCATTTACCGTTACTATATGAACACCTTTGCCTTCTATTGCGTTTAAATATGCCGGCAATGTTGAAACAAGAGTTTTACCTTCACCTGTTTTCATTTCAGCAATTCTACCCTGATGCAAAACAATTCCGCCAATTATCTGAACGGGAAAATGTTTCATTTTAAGGACACGCCACGCCGCTTCTCTTACTGTTGCAAACGCTTCAGGAAGCAATTCATCAAGCGTTTCCCCGTTATTATATCTGTTTCGAAACTCATTGGTTTTTGATTTAAGTTGTTCATCTGTTAATTTACCGTATTCTTCATCGTAAGCCAAAACTTTGTTTAATATTGGCTTTATTCTTTTTAATTCTCTGTTGCTGTATGTTCCGAAAATTGAACTGATTATACTCATAAGTTATCACCTTCCTGTAAACAATTAAATATCAATATATAAAAAGACAATTGTCTTTCAAACATAGTTTGTGAATATTATAACATAAATAAGACGAAAATAAAAGTGGTTTTTGAAATATTTACATAATTGTTATGAAAATATTTTAATTACCAATTATTGACAACTAAAAGTTAATGTGTTATCATAAACAAAAAGGAGTGATTTTATGAAAATTAAACTTCAGAAAAAAACTTACAATACCGAAACTGCAACAATTCTTGTACACACAACTTACGGTAACTTCGGTGAGACAACCGGTTATGAAGAAAATTTGTACAAAACGAAAAAAGGAGACTATTTTATTCATGGTCTTGGAGGACAGGATAGCAAATACCCGGTTGAAACTATTACTCCCATTACCTCGGAAGAAGCAAAGGTATGGAAGAAAGAACATAAACAGTAATCAACAAAGAACAGGATGCTAAGCATCCTGTTCTTTGTTGATTTGACAAAACTTAACCTAATGTATATAATGTTAATAATCATTAAATTTTGGTGTTATAAAGAAGGGATAACTTTATGAAAAAAATTGCAAGAATATTACTCTCAAAACTATTTTTGCTTGGAGTAATAGCAGCAATTCAACTTGCACTTATTATTTATATAGTACTGTCATTCAGTCAAAAAGGTATATTTTCTTATATTACCCTTACTCTTATAAGTGCACTTATAGCGCTTGGACTTATTCAAAATGATAAAATTAATTCTGCTTATAAAAATATATGGTTGTTTATTATCGTTGCACTCCCCATAACAGGTTTTATTCTATATATTATTTGGGGAAAACACAACAACATACCCAATCTAAAAAAAATTAAACAAATAGATATAAATACTGATGTAACCCAAATATATACAAACGAAAAATTTGATCTTCAAAATGAAACCGCAAAAAAACTCTCTTATTATTTGGAAAATTTTATACATGCTCCGATTGTTTCAAACTGTGAAGTCGAATACTTAAATGAAGGTAAAATATATTTTCAAACTCTAAAAGATGAACTTTTGAAAGCACATACATATATCTATATGGAATTTTTCATAATTTCAAAAAGTAAACTCTGGAATGAAATTAGTGAGATTTTATGTGAAAAAGCCCGGGCCGGTGTAGATGTCAGGATAATGTATGACGGTGTTGGTTCTATGCTCTCATTCGATTTTAATAAATTAAAATACCTCAAGTCATCCGGTGTTAAGATAAAGGCATTTAATCCTTTAAAAATATTTATTTCGCTGGCCGGATACCGAATTATTAATTTCAGAGATCACAGAAAAATATGTGTAATAGACGGAAACACTGCGTTTTCAGGCGGTGTAAACATTGGTGATGAATATACCAACACAATCTCAAGGTTTGGGTATTGGAAAGACAACGGCTTTATGATAAAAGGCAAAGGTGCACTTACCTACACCGCTATTTTTTTAAAAAACTGGCAGTTAATCACTAGGAATAAAGAAAGTATAACAGATTATGTAACCGATATAAATTATGAATCTGATATAAAATTACAAACATATTGGGATTCTCCTGTTGACTATGTTGATATTTCCGAAGTTGTTTTTCGTTCTATAATAAACGGAGCAAAAAATTATATATATCTGACAACACCGTATTTGATTATCGACAACACTTTGATTTCAACACTCTCAATTGCTGCAGAAAGCGGTGTTAAAGTTAAAATTATTGTTCCCGGCATTCCTGATAAAAAAATTGTTAATCTCATCACGAAAAGTTATTACAGAACTTTAATTGAAGCAGGAGTTGAAATTTATGAATATACACCGGGATTTATACACAGCAAAATGTATATCAGCGATGACTATATTACACTTATAGGCACTGCAAATACAGATTACAGAAGTCTTTATCTTAACTATGAAAACGGAACAATTTTTTACAGTAAAGATTTTGCTCAAAAAATAAGACATGATTTTGAAACAACTCTTTTATCATGTAAAAAAATCAAGATCAAGGATATTTTGTCCACAAGCATTTTAACTCGTGCATTACAAAAGATTTTAAGAATATTTGCACCTCTCTTCTGAATATGAATAAAATTTACTGCCGTATGTAAAAAACATACGGCAGTTTGATATTATTAAATTTTATAATCCCAATGACCTAAGATAATCTATGCTCATTTTTGCAGATTCAAGCGGAGGTCTTGTCGGTGACTGATCCTGTTCTACAATTAATGTATGCGTTCCTGCTTTTTCAGCAGCGGCAATTATTGACGGAATATCCTGTACACCATGACCCACAGGTTGGAATTCAAATCCGGTGTCATTTTTACTGTCACTTGATCCTCCCTCGCCTTTTGAATCAATAAGTCCGTACACAGGGCCGCCTTTAAAGTTGTTTGCAGTAAAATCTTTAAGATGAACAATAGGTGCTCTTCCTGTATACTTCAATATATATTCCACAGGGTCGCATCCTGCAAATTTTGCCCAACAAGTGTCAATTTCTGTTTGAAGAATAGAAGAATCAACCGACGAATATACCCAGTCCAATATATACATTCCATCTTTCTTTTCAAATTCAAAATCATGATTGTGATAAAGCAAAGTGATGCCTTCTTCTTTGAGTTTCGCACCAACTGTTTTTACTTCATTAATGAATTCTTCTGTTCCTACTTTTTCCTTCTGCATCCATGGAATTACACTGTATTTGACACCGAAAGTTTTAATATAGTCTACATTTGTTTTGAAATCTTCCAGGTAAACATTGTGGGTTTGATGAACGGAATTACACTCCAACCCGGTTTCCTCAAGCAACTTCTTCACTTCATCGGCAGATTTACCGAAATATCCGGCAAACTCAACACAATCATATCCCATTTTT
>CAKSDT010000131.1 GCA_934446135.1 uncultured Clostridia bacterium | reverse complement strand
TTCTTAAAATAGTTTCAAACCAAAACGGCGGCGGTTATACAGAGTATTTCAGAACTTTTGACTATGTAAAACAGACAGGCGAAGAATATGTTATAAAATTCAGCGTAAGAGGCGGTGTTGATATTCCGTCACCCTGGGACTGGGGATATTCAAATTATTTTATGACCCTGTTTTCGGGAGTTGACAGAGTAAACATTCCGTATACCTGGTATGTAGGCGGAAATTACAACCTGAGAATTTCAGGAGTAAAACAAAATGCCGATGATGAGTCGGTTATGAGCAATAAAGAACTTGCAAACCATAAATCGGCATGGAAAGATGTTGAACTTCATTACACACCCGGCAATAAAGAAATAAATATCACTGTTTCTACAAGAGGAGCAAACGATACTAAAACATATAAATACTATGAAAAGACGGGATTTCCCTCAAATCCGAACAGAATATCCTGCATAATGCAGGCATCAACAAACGATGCAGGCAGAATGATAACTTATATTGACGATTTCTCATTTAAGACAGTAAATTCTCTTAAAGCAGGATTTGTTGAGAATAACAATATTGAAATTTTAGAAGGCGGTGCAATACATCTTAAATTCTCAAAAGAAGTAAGCAAGATTGCACTTTCTGAAAAACTTGCTGTTTCGGGCGGTGCCTCGTCTTATAACCTTGTTATGGACGATGTTTCAAAAGAGGCAGTTGTATATCCTGTAGGAAGCGGAAACTCAACTATTACTGTTTTATCGGGACTTATGCCCCAAGACGGCAGCGGTGCACTTGCAAACTCTGTTAAAATTGATTTTAAGATAAACCAACTAAGAGAAACAGAAGTTTTGCAGTTGCTTGACTTTGAAAACGACTCAGACCTCAGCAAAATCACTTCAACTCTTTCAAGCGGAAGCAGACTTGAAATAGTACAAGATCCCGATGATGCGGCAAATAAAGTTCTTAAAGTTTCTGTTGCACCGAACACTACACCTTCGGATGTGTATACAAAACTTAAAATTGCAACAAATGATACAAACAGAACAGATTTGCTGTATGCAACAGATTTTGACTTTAAACTCGGAAACCGTGAAAACGGACATCTTATTCACGCTTTCGGCGTTCCTTACAATGAAGAAGACTGCCATATAAGTTATGATATAAGACAGGGCGGATTTAACTATACCGGTTCTTCCGGACTTTTAAGAATATCATCTACAGAAAATTACTACAGCAATCTATTGTGCAGCAACATAAATCTTACCGACCTTACAAGCCTTAAATGGCAGAAATTCTCGTTTGTAACTGATTTCGGCGGGGATTATTTCGGTAACAACCGTGACCTTGAATTTTACAGAAACGGGGATTTATATACCAAAAATACCGAGGCCAAAGAAGTAAGAGATACTCTTGTATCTGATGCGTCGGAAGATTCATATAAATATATAGGATTTGAATTTAAGGCAAACGGAACAAACAATACTGCAATGGGAAATGCAGCAAGCACGCAGGTTTACTATCTTGATAATATAAGAACTGCAAGAATAAGCAATCCCGATGTAACAATGTCAGGTCTTACAGATGTTGCCCCCGACGGTGTTATTCTTAATTTCACAAACAGAGTATTGGATTTGTCAGTGCTTAAAAACAATATAAGAATTTATAAAGGAACAGAAAAAATCACAAACTTCGCTCTTGCTTCGTTAAACGGCGGATATTCCGTAAAAGTTATTGCTCCGTTCCTTGGAAATACAGAGTATAAAATCGAAGTTTTAAAATCATACAAAGATGTTTACCGTGTATCTTCACTGATGAACAGAGAATTTACATTCACAACGGGAACACCTGCTGCGTTTGACGGCGTTATTTCTACACCTTCCGAAACCGCAAATGTTTCTTCAAACGCAAAACAAATAAAAGTTGATTTTACAACTGCAGTAACTTCCGACGACTTTAAAAAGGCAGTAAATGTTGTAATCAACGGATTTGAAACAAATGCTTATACAGTTTCGGCATCAGAAGACCTTAAAACGTATTATATAATCTTTAACAGCGGTTTTGGCGTTGATAACGATTATGTTGTTACAATTTCGCCGACTCTTAAAGATATCAACAGTGCAGCACTCGGAAAAACGCTCACAAAAACATTTACAACAGAAAATATAGTTTCATCTCTCAGCGTTTTGGCAAATGATACTTTTGAAACCGAGGCAGATGTGTTGAAATGGACAGGCTCGGTATCTTCCGGGAATGTTTATCTTGCAGATGACCCGATTTATGCCGGAAACAAATGTATGGCAGTAAAACTTTCGCAGAGCGGAACTTATTCAAGAACAATTGAAAACGACAGTTCTGACAGCAGAGGTTTTTATGTGTCGTTTAAATATCTTTGGTCTAAATCACAGGCTGAAACAGATGAACATATGGGATATGTAAGTTCGCTTGTTGTTCCGGTTGATTCCAACTCGGTTCTTCCTTATAATTATTATGTAGGCGGTAATTCCTGCCTCAGACTTAACGGAACCAAAAACAACGCAAGTTTAAATACAGTTTATAACACAGAGTGGACAACAGTTGAAACAGTAACTTTCCCACAGACAGGTATAATAAAATACAGATTAAACGGCGGCGAATGGAGATTTACCGAAACCGATAAAACAGTGGCAGATTTGTTTACGCAGTTTAAAATCACAGCAGTAAGCGGAACTTCTGAAAACAAAGAACTTGTAATGTATATAGATGATGTTGTAGCGGCAAGAATACCTCCGCTTTCAGTAGGTATCTTGTCGGAAGACGGAGAAGCATATCCTAAATCGACAATTGTTGATGTGGATCCTTCGTCGGCAATTAAAGTAAAGTTTTCTGTTCCTGTTTCGGAAGAGTCTTTAAAAGCAGGTCTTAGACTTATGAAGAACGGCGAATTTCAGAACTATAATATGTACTATGTTCTTTCTGACGATAAAACACAGGCAGATATAACAGTCGACGGACTTTTGGAATATAATACAGCCTACAGCCTTTATGTAGGCGAGGCACTTTCAGGCAGTTACGGCACGGCGGTACAAAATCCGAAAACTATTGAATTTACAACCAAAAAGGCAAAATCTGTAAATATCGTGGATGGTGTAACATCAGCCGTTTCGGGTTCGGATAAAGTTGTAACAATTAATATCGAAAACCCCGAAAGCACAGATATCACAGTGTTTGTGTCGGCAGGTGCTTATACAAATACAAATAAAATGCTTTCAATTAAGGGTGTGTATGTAACAGTGCCGCAAAATTCGAGCAAAACACAGACCATAACACTTACGGGTGCAGGTTCGGCACCGATTGTGAAGGCGTTTATTATGGAGTCGCCGAGCAGGATAAGGGTATATCAGCCCGAAGAACTCTCTAAATAAACGAATGGTAAATTGAATCTGGAACACTTTGCAAAGGTAATTAAAAATTTGGGTAAGGATTAAAACATTAAAAACATACTATTAATTACTAAAGAAGCAATCCGCAATTTTGCGGATTGCTTTTTATATTATTTGCAAAGTTACG
>CAKSDT010000130.1 GCA_934446135.1 uncultured Clostridia bacterium | reverse complement strand
AACTTTAACAAAGTGTTTATTTTAAATATCTATATTTTATTCCGTCGATATTTCAGATGATGCACTTTCACAAAGCGGACTGACATTATAGTCCCACAAAAAAGCCGTTATTTTTGTTGCATTTTCAGTATTTATATGTATTCCGTCGTTTACTTCATTTTCATTAATAACAATGAATTTCTTTTCAGTCTTATCAAGTTTCAATACCTTTATGTCTAAAAGTTCGTTTTTGTTATAACTTGCCACATACAATACTGCCGGTCTGTCAAGATTAAAAACAACCACATCATTCGCTGTCACTCCCAGCCTTGTTCTGTTTGGACTAATCCATTTTGCGGTAATGGTAATATTTCCGTTTACAGGGTTATCAAAGTCATACGGCACACCATCAACACACCATGTATCAAATTCATAGCCGTCGCTATGTGTAGGTGTTTTAAGCAAGTCGCGGTTCAAAACATCTCCGCATTTCACTTTTATAATTTGAGTTTCATCGCCGTTGTTAGGGTTTATCGCAACTGTATAGCACGGAACAAGCAGGTGCATGTTGCTATCACCGTTATATATAACCATATAATCACCGTCATCTGATTCAATAAGGTTTGTGCGGTCACTTCCATCACTCCACGACTCTCCGCCTTTGTATACTATACCTGTTGGTTCGTCGACAGTGGGCATTTTACTTACAGATACACCTATTTTCGTGTTGCTGTTAACAGTATTACGAAACTGAAACATTCTGCCATTATTAAGATAAAGATTGTTCGCCGCACCATTTTTTGACGATGTATTCCCGATTATCGATGTGCCTTTGCAAATTTCAAGTTCGCGTCCGCTGTTACCCTTGTTTAAGTAAACTCCGCCGCCATTCGGAGCAACATGTTTCGTTATTGGTGCGTTCTGAAAAATAAGCCATACATATGTGCCGTTTATATACAAACCTCCTCCGGCAGTATTGGCAATGTTGCCCTCAATTTCGCATTTTCCGACTATGTTGAGTGAAGATGCGTTTGAGGAAATGCCGCCTCCGACATCAGCGGTGTTTTCCTTTATGTAAAGCGTGCTGTCTATGTCCTTACGCTCAGCAATAATAAAATATGTACCCGATTCCACACGAATACCCCCACCACTGCCGATGCAACTGTTATTGCTGACAGTACCGCCAAATAAATTAAATCTAATACCTGATGTCACATAAATTCCTCCGCCGTCTTTCCCGGATGAATTTTTGCAGATTTCACTGTCATATATACTAACAGCAGGTTCTCTTTTGTCAAAACCGTCGAGATAAATACCGCCGCCATAACCTGTTCTTTTACCCTCAACGGTAACAGCAGAGTTATCGTGCACATTGATGTTACTAATATTTGAATAAATATTGTCTGCAGCATATTTAATATAAATACCGCCGCCGTTTGCTGCTTTGTTGCCTCCAAATTCACAATTCTCTATTTCCATTGCAACGCTTACTTCGGTAAACATTGCTCCGCCCATATTTGTCGCAGTGTTGTTATTCAATTTTATATTATTAATTTCTGCTTTTGTACTGCCTTTAAGATGTACGGCTCCGCCGTTAATCGCACCGTTTCCCGTCATCATTCCGCCGTCCGTGTATATTTTACCGTTTTCCACGGACAATGCTCCTCCCGAGCCGTTTGGTGCTTTATTGTTTTTAAAGGAACCTCCATGTATGGTAAGCGTTCCGCCATTGACATAAACACCGCCGCCGTTTGCTCCCTTGACCTCGTTATCCGATATGCTTCCGCCGTACATAACAAAGTTACTTCCCGTCCGACAATTTATTGCACCAAAGCGTTTAGCATCACCATTTGCAGAGCCTTTTGCACCCGTAATTCTGCCCGTGTTTTTACAGTCGCAAAGAACAAACTTTTGATTTTCTCCGACACAAACGGCCGGATATCCCTCTTTGTTTATCGTAAGCGTCTTGCCGTTAAGGCAAAGATATACAGTGACATCGGTGATATTGAGTGTGTCTGTTATAACAACATCATCTTCTAAGTATAAATATACTGCCGTTTTCGAAGCATCATTCACCGTGCCGACCGCAGTATCTCCATCCCATGCCTGCCAGACTACAGTTCCTGTTTCCTCGTGATTTTCCGTGCAACTCTGCACTCCGCAGATACAGTGGCTATGGGTTTCGGGTGTCTCTCCGTCCGCATATGCTGCAACAGCAATTGATGTCAAAACCAGTGTCAAAAATACAGTTAATAATCTTTTCATTTCCTATTCCCCCATTCTGCAATCATTTGAAAGTTTAAAATCATATTTCATTTCCAACATTGTAAACAGTTTATTCATAACCCCGGCGGAAATTCCTCTTATATCCAATGCAGCAACAAAGGCAAGAACGCTTTCTTGTTCTTCCTCCGAAACTTTATAGACACGCATTGCCGCTGACAGGAAACGGCTCAATTTGCGTTCAAGCGGAAAATGTATGTCACATTTCCTTGCCATATAGTTACGCATAAGCCCTGATGTGCCAATTTCCATTTCATAGAAATCACATTCGGTATATCCCGGAAAGTTTCCGCCGAATATATGCTTTAATTCCGTTGTTGTTTGAAGATATATATACTCTGCGATATCCTCCACGGTATATGATTCAATATATATTTCCCTCAAATTTTCATTCAGTTCTGTGAGGGTAAGTTGTATGGCTGTTTCAACCGCATATGTGTAAACCGGCGGCAAATTATTTCCCACAATACTTCTTGCCTCACTGAACTGTCTGCCAAACATTGTTTTTACAAGTTCAGTTAAAACAGCGTCCTTTGTAGGAAAGAAGTTTTGAAAACTGCCCCTTGTAATTCCTGCAGCCTCTGTAATCTCTGTAATTGAGGTGTTTTTGTAACCCTGTTCCAGGAACAGACGCACACAGACTGTCAGAATTTTATTTCTCGTTTTGATGCCGTCTTTTCGCATAAATCATACAAGCCTCCTTTACAAACTAATACGCATATTAATTATAATCTATATCTTTGCTTTTGTCAACATAAAATCCGTTTTTAATTTCTTTACAATATAAATATTTTATATTCGAATTATGCCTGTAATTGTTTTTCGCAGCGTATGCCACAGTCCGTTTTACATTCGGGACATAACTGTTCATTATTTTTTCAACTAATAAAAAAACG
Source organism: uncultured Clostridia bacterium (assembly GCA_934446135.1). Taxonomy (GTDB): domain Bacteria; phylum Bacillota; class Clostridia; order RGIG6154; family RGIG6154; genus CAKSDT01. The sequence continues at coordinate 398 of CAKSDT010000130.1, read as the reverse complement.
GACACTTCATGTGTCCGCATTAAGTCGCCATATAATCGATCTATATTTTGTAAATATATCGAGTCCAGCAACCGAGTTCCGGTTGAAGTTTTAAATATATTTTTCTTCGCATTTTCTATTGCGGATTTTTTATACTTGCTTTCTCCGGCATTAACAAGAAAATCTGCCTCCAATAGAATTTGATAGTCAAGTCCGTCTACATTTGTGTAAGTATGATGATGTGAAACTATCCACGAAATGCGTTCTGTATCTTGTGTTGATACAGTTAAAGCAGATAAGAAATCCTTTAAAAACTGCTGTTAATTTTTAAAACACAAAGTGCAAGTGTAAAGATTTCGCTAAATATTCGATAAAGTGTTTACAGATTCGATTTTTTGTGTTATAATAACATCTGTTTC
>CAKSDT010000129.1 GCA_934446135.1 uncultured Clostridia bacterium | reverse complement strand
CTGAAACTCGGAGTCGGAAATTTTATAATATGCATTCAGGCCGGAGATGAATTGAATTTTAGCCAACATTATGCCTGTCCGGATTGCGAAATCAACATTGAAGAAATAACTCCAAGAAGTTTTTCGTTTAACAGTCCTTTCGGTGCCTGCCCGGATTGCATGGGATTAGGCACATTAATGCGGGTTGATCCTGATATAATAGTTCCTGATAAAAACAAGTCTATTATGGAGGGGGCAATAGTTGCAAGCGGTTGGAACACTTTGGACAAAAAAAGCATTGCATACACAAACTATATAGCCTTATCTAAGCATTATGGATTTGATCTTAATACACCGTACAAGGATTTACCGGATAAAATTAAGAAGATTTTGCTTTACGGAAATGGTAATGAAAAAATCAAGTTTGAATATGAAAGAAGTTACGGCGGAGGAACATATTATGCTTCTTTTGAGGGAGTTATAACAAATCTTGAAAGAAGATACAGAGATACAAATTCCGATGCTATTAAGAATGAACTTGAACTCACTATGTCTAATGTTACCTGTAAAAGGTGTAATGGTAAGAGACTTAAAAAAGAAAGTATGGCTGTAACTGTAGGCAACAAGACAATAATAGATGTTACTTAATTGTCAATTTCAAAATGCAAAGAATTTTTCGACGATCTGGAACTTACAGAAACAAAGAAAAGGATTGCTTCACAAATTTTGAAAGAGATAAAATCAAGACTCGGTTTTTTACTTAATGTCGGATTGGAATATTTGACTCTTTCAAGGTCTGCAACCACATTGTCCGGCGGTGAGGCACAGAGAATCAGGCTCGCAACACAGATAGGTTCATCGCTTATGGGGGTTTTGTATATTCTTGACGAACCAAGTATTGGTTTGCATCAGCGTGACAACTCAAAATTAATAGCGACATTGAAAAAATTGAGAGATCTTGGAAATTCTGTTTTGGTTGTAGAACACGATGAAGAAACGATGCTTGAATCTGATTATATAGTTGATATTGGTCCCGGTGCCGGAGTACATGGCGGTGAGGTGGCATTTGCAGGCACAGTTGAAGAAATTGTTAAATCGGATTGCATTACAGGTCAATATCTGAGCGGGAAAAAAAGAATTCCTGTTCCGGAAACGAGAAGGAAAGGAAATGGGAATTACCTTACTGTCTTTGGTGCATCTGAAAACAACCTGAAAAATATAACTGTAAAAATTCCTTTAGGTGTTATGAATTTGATTACCGGTGTTTCGGGTTCGGGAAAATCAACACTTGTAAATGAAATAATTTACAAGGAACTTGCCATAAAATTAAACGGTGCAAAAAAGAAACCCGGAAAGTTCGTTCGAATAGACGGAATTGAAAATCTTGATAAAGTTATTAATATAAACCAGGCACCTATCGGAAGAACGCCTCGTTCAAATCCCGCAACATATACAGGACTTTTCGGTGATATCCGGGAATTATTTGCTTCAACGGAAGAAGCACAGGCGAGAGGTTATACGGCCGGAAGATTTAGTTTTAACATAAAGGGAGGAAGGTGCGAAACCTGCTCGGGGGACGGTATATTAAAAATTGAGATGCACTTTCTTTCTGATGTTTATGTTCCGTGCGAAGTTTGCAAAGGAAAAAGGTATAACCGAGAAACTTTGGAAGTGAAATACAAGGGTAAAAACATATATGAGGTTCTAGAAATGACTGTTGAAGAAAGCCTTGACTTTTTTGAAAATATCCCCTCTATAAGGAGAAAACTTCAGACGCTTTACGATGTAGGCCTCGGATATATTAAACTTGGTCAGCCTGCAACTACTTTATCGGGTGGCGAAGCACAGAGGGTTAAACTTGCAACTGAACTTTCAAAGAAGTCAACAGGAAAAACTTTATATATTTTGGATGAACCTACGACAGGTCTGCATTCGGAAGATGTAAATAAACTGATAGAAGTTTTACAAAATCTTGCCGACAATGGAAATACGCTCATTATTATAGAACATAATTTAGATGTGATAAAAAATGCAGACTATATCATTGATATGGGACCTGAAGGCGGTGATATGGGCGGAACGGTTATTGCTTCCGGAACTCCGGAAGAAGTTGCTGGGAATAAAAAATCTTTTACCGGTCAATATTTAAAAAAATACTTGTAATACTTGAAAAAAACAGAATAGAGTGTTACAATAACTTTATTCGGAGGTGCGTTTATGGAATCAATGCTTGAAATACTAACTCAAAAGGAAAGGGAAAACAAAGATATTGTTTATAAGGTTCTTTCAATTGCAGCAACAGTTTTTATTTGCTTGCTTGCATTTAGGTTTTTGGGTAATTTTGGTCTTTTGGTGTCGCTGCTTATTGTATATCTTGAACTTAAATTTCAGGAATATTTTAGTGTGGAATATGAGTACTGTATAATAAATGCAGATATTGATATAGACAAAGTTTATTCAAAAAAACGAAGAGGAAAATACCTTTCCCTTTCTGCGGCGGAAATTGAATTAATAGCGCCGTTTTCATCATCGGAAGCAAAGGATGCTTTTTCAAAAAAATTTAAGAAATGTTATGCTTGCAAATCAAAAAATGATGAAAATAATTATGTTATATTAGGTCACAGTCAATCAAAGGGAGATGTTGCAGTCATTGTAGATCGTAATGATAAAATGATTGCACAATTCAGAAAGTATATACCAAGCAAGGTAATTGTTTATGGAAACAAATAAACATATTTATATGCCGGATCGGTTTATAAATTCCAATAAGAGTGATTATGGAAAACTGTCCGTTATAGGTGGGAGTGTCGGAATGTCGGGAGCGGTCTGCTTATCTTCAATGGCTGCACTTAAGACCGGAGCGGGACTTGTCACGGCGTATGTTCCTGCTTCAATCAATCCATATTTTGAATGTAATGTGATTGAGGCTATGTCTGTGCCTGTTCCTGATCACAATGGCATGTTTTTTTCAGAGTCTGAAAATATCTTAATAAATGCTGTGAAGAATTCTGACGTTACTGCGATAGGCATGGGGATGGGAAGAAATGCAGATTGCGTTAAAATTCTTTCCCGTATTTTGAAAGAAGTAAAGAGTCCGCTCATTATTGATGCCGATGCCTTGTTTGCTTTACAGGACATTATTGATCTGATTTCCGTGTGTTCATCTGAAATTATTCTTACTCCGCATGAAATGGAGTTTTCAAGGATTTCCGGTTATACAGTTGATTATATACGAAAAAACAGGCTTGATACAGCAATAGAGTTTGCTGAAAAACATAATGTTACTGTTGTACTAAAGGGACATAATACAGTAGTTACAAACGGCAAAGACACATATGTTAACGATACCGGGAACAATGGAATGTCTACACCGGGATCCGGTGATGTTCTTTCCGGAGTTATCTCGGCACTTGTTGCACAAAAAATGAATATATTTGATGCAGCGTGTACAGGTGTATACTTACATGGACTTTCAGGTGATATAGCAGCAAAAAAATTAAATGTTTATAGTATTACGGCGTCTGATATTCTTGAAAACATACCATATGCTATAAATTGTCTTACAAATAAAGGAGAATAATAATGCAAAATTTAAGAACATGGGCCGAAATTAATTTATCCAATGTAAAAAACAATTTTAACAGTATCAAAAATC
>CAKSDT010000128.1 GCA_934446135.1 uncultured Clostridia bacterium | reverse complement strand
GATACATAATGCTACAGACATTATCGAACTTATAACCGCGAATCTCAGTTTGATAGTACTTGTGGTAGAGGCTATCAAAACTATATCAAAGTAAACATCAGGGGGAGGGAATCCACCTATGTTTGGTTGAATTATAACATAAAACTTGCTCGGTGTCAATATTTATGCTCGATACAGTATATACCGTTCTTTTGTGCATAGCAATCCCGCTGAACATCCTGTGTATTGTTCTCATCATCAGACGAATGCTGAACAAACGCAAGAAGTGATATGGGATTCGGCATAAAATATCAGAACCATCGTTTCGGCGGTGGTTTTTTGTGTTGTGGGTGCGTATTTTACGGGAAAACGCTCGCGTAGATTTGAGCTGAATCTGCAACAACTAACAAACAACTAACGCACAACTAACAAATCCGGATACGAAAAAGCAGGCTGTACTCCATGTCGAACAGAGTATTGCCTGCTTTTTATTTATCGAATTGAGCCGAGCGAGTTAAATGTGCTTAATAAAAAATCTTTGGTATCTTTCCTGATATCAAACTGTCCTATTTTAGTGCTGTGTTTGTCGGCAGGAAACATGAACACAGCTTCGTATAGCTCGACATACTTGTCTGTTAGCGAAACAAAGGTCTTGTCCTTTTTGCTGCTGTCCGGAGTTTCTCCTTTTTCCCACAGCAAAGCAAATTCGGGATAATAATAACTGCTCCCGATGTCTCTGATTATATCGCTTCCTTTGCCGTTTATCAGTGCATTATACTTTTCGGGAGATGTAATTTTTGCGGCGCATAGGAGCGGAGCAAATATGTAAATAACACATTTTTGAGTTCTTACATAAAATGCGGCAGGTTCATTTAACATATTTTTCTTAAACAGTCTTTTCATGGTGTTGAGATAGTTGGCAGTCTCTCTCATGGGCATGTGAAAATACTTGATTAAATATTTGTAGTATTCAGAAAATGTATCGTATTCGACAGGTTGGTTTTCTCCGTCTATGAAAGCGCAGAATTTATTTAAATCAGGTTCGTCAAGCTCTATAAAGAAATCGAAGAATCTGTCAAGATACCTGTGAGAATCAAATCCGTATCCGTAGAAGTGCTTTATCGTCTGCTCAAGCTGCTCCCTGTTGATTGAAAAAACAAAGATGACTCTATCGTCAAGTAAGAGGTAGTGCTTGATTCTTTCAAGAAACCTTACCGAAAAGTCCGGCTTGCACCGATCAAGCTCGTCTATGAATACTACAAGCCTATCTGCTTTCTCCGGTATAATTGCATTGTAAAAGTCTTGTATCATATCGGCTGTTTTTTCCTCTTCGGGACGAAAACTGTCTTTGTCTAAACTGAAAAATGCACCTGTGTCTCCTGCTGCTTTGAGAATATCCCTAGCTGTTGCAGCGTTTTTCGGCAAGAACATATTCAAACTACTGATTCCCATATCAATGGCTTTTTTGACTTTTTCTTTGCTGTATTCATTGTCTTCATGACCCGCCGCTTCCGTCAGCAATGTTATCAGCGACGCAAGAGGCTCTTCGTCATTGTCGTGAAGCCATGCGTCAAAATATAAGGTCAAAAAGTTATTTTTGAGTTCCATTTTGTAATCAGGATCAGCTGTACCGTTTAAAATTGCATTGTTTTTGTCAAGCACAAGCTTTACCTGTTTAACAAAAAACGTCTTACCGCGTCCCCATTCACCCGAAATAGCAACGGATGAGTTCCCCGGTATTTCGTCAAGCATATGGATAAAGTCGTGAACAAGATTTTTTCTTCCCACTGAGTCGTGCTTGTAGCTTTCTGCTATGTTGTCTTCTGTAGGAACAAGATTTTTGATGTAGTCCATAAATAGTATTCTCCGTCAATAGTATTTCTTCCATAATTGTAGCATGGTATGCCTGTATTTGTCAACAAATCTGCGGACACTTATCCGCTAAATCACAAACAAAATTCAAAAAACGCAAATTATTTCTCAATAATCATAAAAAAATTCTGAAATTAACGAATTGTTAATTGAATTTTGGGAATAATAATAATATAATTACCTTGGAAGGAGGAGTGGATTATGCTTTGTCAATTCAACTTTAAAAATTTCAGATCGTATAAAGACGACGCTGCAATTGATATGCGGGCAACCTCTTCGGAGCTGTTTGCCGATTCACTGATTGTAGGTGAAGACGATTCTCAAAAATATCTTCCTGTCGCCGCGGTTTTCGGAACCAACGCCGGAGGTAAATCAAACGCGCTTAAGGCTTTGTGGGCTCTGATAAGCCTGATAATAAAGCCGATAAACGTGCTGAGTAATAATCCGATAAACGAGAATGTCCCCTGTATCCCATTTGAATTCGATGATAAATCCCGATATGAGCCGACTGAGTTTGAGATATATTTCAGAGAGAAAAGCAAAGCCGGCGAGTCCGAAACCGAATACGAGTACAGATATTGTATCTCCGTAAAAAACAGAATCATACTGAATGAATCCCTCTACCGTAAAAAGACAGCGAAAAACAGCCGTATAACCTGTGTGTTTGAAAGAGAAACCGAAAAGGCGGAAGACAAATATGTTGCTAATATCACTCTCGGACATTGCATAAAAAATGACGTCAATAATACCATGAACGCCGACGCTGTCCGTGAGAATATCCCCTACCTCTCGTTTTTGGCAATAGCCTATAACCTCGAGCCGATAAATACCGCAATTCGCTTCTTTAGCAACTGTATGTCAGCTAACTCTGCAAACGTAGCTATTGAAAGATACATTATGTCAATGGATAATGAGCAGTTCCGCGGTGAAGTTTTGGAGAAAATGCAGGGTATGGGCATAAACATCAGCGGCATTGAGATCGAGCGACCCGAAAAGAACTCAAACAATATAAATGTCTACTTCGACCACCGCGTAAACAATAATGTCTATAAGCTCGCATCTTTTGAAGAGTCCGACGGTACACAAAAATTGTTTAGTGTCATGCCGTATGTTTGCAGTTCGCTGAGAAACGGAAGCCTGCTTATAGTAGACGAGCTTGACGCAAAGCTTCATCCCATGGTTCTCAGACATATCATAATGCTGTTCAAAAGTAAGGAGATAAATAAAAACGGCGCCCAAATCATTTTCACATCCCATGACGTTTCAATAATGAAAAGCTCCGTTCTCCGTACAGATGAAATATGGTTTGCCTGCAAAAAGGACGACGAGTCCAGTGATATATACTCCCTCAGTGAACTCAGAGATGAAAACGGCAATAAGATATCTCCGAATACCGCATACGATAAGCAGTATCTCGAAGGACGTTACGGCGCGGATCCGGTGTTCAAAAGCATGGAGGAGTATTGATGTCAAATAAACCTCCGAAAAAATCCGATAAAAATAAGCCTTGGATTGAGAAAAGGCGCGACAGACATAAACTGATAAACCCCGAATACCACCTTATCGTGAGCGAAGGCGAGAAAACCGAACCTAACTACTTTAACGGTTTAAAAAAGGATATTGGCGAAAACGGCAGAAAAATAAAAATAGAGATACCGACGCGAAAAGGCTCGAAAAATCCGCTTATGTTGGTAGACAGCGCGCAGAAATCCGTAGATGATTATAGAAAAAAGGATATCTATATAAAACACGTCTGGTTGATCTATGATAAGGACGATGTTCCGGATGATATTTTCAACAATGCCGCAGAGAAATGCAGAAAAATCTCAAACGATGAAATAACATATCACGCGTTGTGGTCAAACGAGTCCGTTGAATAT
>CAKSDT010000127.1 GCA_934446135.1 uncultured Clostridia bacterium | reverse complement strand
TTCACATCGTGTTCCTTGCCTCTGAAAACATTGATTTTACTGGACTTGCTCATGTTTTCTTATTAGGAGGCGGGGAATGAACGGTGTTTTTTTATTACTACTTGTTATTCTCTGTGTTCTGGTTTTCTGCATTCTGATCCTGGGCATTGGTATCCGAATTGTTTTCGGTTCCGTCGGTCTGCTGGCCTTGTGCATCACCCGAAGTGTTCTGCTGGGCACTTTGTTCTGACTGATATGATTTAATCTCATTTAGTGCGTCAGTAAATCTCTTATATTCTTTCTTTTCATATTCGTTAACCCATGATTTAATGAGTTTTGAATATTCAACATTATTCACAACACTCTTTATAAAGTCCTTGCAGTTGTTAAAGTCTGTGTCGTTATTCGCGTCAAGTCTTTTGATGATGTGATAACCAAAATCAGATTCAACAATATCGGAAATCTCTCCTGCCTTAAGTGCTGCTGCACCCTTTTCGAAAGGTTCAACCATAACTGAAACACCGTACTGTGAACCGTATGTCTGGAAATACTGAAGTGCTTCCTGGTCAAATTCATTTTCCGTATCGTACTTTGAAGTATTTACAAACAAATATCCGTCCGGCATTTGTTTCGAACCGGGGTCTTCTGATTTTTCATTCATAAGTTTATCAAAATCAGCACCGTCTTTAAGTTGTTTAAGGATTTCTTCGGCTTCTTTTTTCTTTTCTGCTTTTGTTGCATCATCCAACGCTTTTCCCGATGAGTCCACTGTTGAAATAAGAATATGTTTTGCTTTAATCACCTTATCATCATAATAAGCCCTTACTTCTTCATCTGTTGCTTCTGTGAAAAGTTGAAGATCTTTAATTTTTTCATTAAATTTAGTTGCAAGCTGTGACATTTCCATAATGCTTACATACTGATCTTCTGTGATGTAATAATCATTAAGCATATTCTTAAATTCTTCTTTGCCATACTGCTTTTTCATTTCAGAAAGTGAATCCTGAACGGTTTTTTTATCTTTTTCTTCAAGTTTAATTCCGTTCTCTTTTGCTTTTAATACCATTGCTTTCATCGAATATAACTGATCAAGTGCTTCTTCTCTTGTTGCACCCGATCTTAAGAGATAAAACATCTCATAAGCATAAATATCTTCATCTCCGATTTTTGCCACAACAGTATCAGGTTTTTCTTTCAGTTTGTCAAGCGATACATTCATACAGCCTGTAAAAAGGCCCATAATCATAATCGCTGACAGCATCAAGCATAATATTTTTTTCATTATTCCCTCTCCTAACTTCTATACTTAACTGTACTCTTTTAATTATATTATGCCTTTTGACATAAGTCAAGTAAGAATTTAAAAACTTCACTTATTATTCACAAATATTATAATTGAAATCAGAGAAAATATATGTTATACTGTGTATTATATAAGGGAGTGGACAAAATATGTCGGGAAAAAATGTAAAAACAAATGCAATGAGGATTTTGGACAAAGAAAATATTAATTATGTTTTTCACACTTATTCTCACGATGACGGGCTTATTGATGCAGTTTCAATATGCAAAAAAATGGATCTCCCGTTTGAAAAAGTTTACAAAACACTGGTGACTGTGGGGCACAGTAAAAATTATTATGTCTTTGTGCTTCCTGCGGACAAAGAACTCGATTTAAAAAAAGCGGCTTTTTCCGTAAATGAAAAAAATGTTTCAATGATACATGTTAAAGATATTAATAAAATTACGGGATACATAAGAGGCGGATGTTCTCCGATCGGTATGAAAAAACAGTTCAAAACAGTTATTGACAAAAGTTGTCTTAATCTTGAAACCATGCTTGTCAGTGCCGGCAAAATAGGATTTCAGATTGAAATTTCTCCAAATGACCTTATCAAGGCATCCGGAGCGGAAACAGCGGATATATTATTGTAGCGGATATTAGGAGGAAAAAGTATGAAAATCAACAAAGAATCGGAATATTTCAAACAAGGTTTTGCGGCATTTTTAACCGCGTGCTGCGTCATTATTTTTTATTTCGTGCTTAAAAACTTAAATTACTTTTCATCGGTTTTGTCAAAGGTAAATTCAGTTTTAATGCCTTTTGTCTGGGGATTTGTTATTGCATATGTTTTAAACTCTCCTTACAAAAGACTTAACCGGCTGCTTTCAAAGAAGTTAAAAAAAGCCTCAAAGGGAATATCTATCCTTATAGTTTTCTTTGTTTTTCTTCTTTGTATAGCATTGTTTTTCTACCTTCTTGTTCCGCAGATCGTAAACGCAGTTACCGGGCTTATTGATACTTTGCCGGTTTATATAAACCGTGCAAGCATTGACGCGGAAAAACTTATAAGCAATTACCTTGAAAGATTTGATCTCTCTCAGAAAGATATAAATTCAGCAATAAATTATGTTACAGATAACATATTCGACAATTTCAAAATACAAAACATTATGCAGACGGTTATGAATGTTCTTGTTCAAACAACAGTCGGTGTTAAAAATTTCTTTATGGGACTTATAGTTGCCATTTATTTCCTTTTTGACAAAGACCATTTTATATTAATCGGCAAAAAGTTTGTTTATGTAATTTTGGGGGAAGAAAGAGGAAAAGAGGCACTTGCTTTTTGCGAATATACCGACCGTACATTCGGCCAGTTCATTCTTGCAAAAGTTGTTGATTCGGCAATAATAGGTGTAATCTGCTATATCGGTATGCTTATATTAAGGCTGGATTATCCGCTTTTAATTGCGATAATAGTCGGAGTTACAAATGTAATACCGTTTTTCGGACCGTTTATCGGTGCCGTTCCGTCAGCACTTTTGCTTTTCTTGGTAAAGCCCGTAGAATGTCTTATATTTGTAGTCTTTGTCATTGTTCTTCAGCAATTTGACGGAAATATTTTAGGACCTAAACTTATAGGAAATTCAACCGGTATAAGAGCGGTATTTGTCATTTTTGCGGTTGTAATAGGCGGCGGATTCTTCGGTGTGATCGGAATGTTTATAGGCGTTCCGCTGTTTGCAATATTCTACAGTGTAGTGTCAAATTTTGTAAACAAAACACTTGATAAAAAAGGAATAAGCGTGAAGTAATGGATGTTAAAGAGGTCATTATTGTTGAAGGAAAATATGATAAAATAAAACTCGATTCTTTAATAAACGCAACAGTTATTCCGACAGACGGTTTCTCAATCTTTAAAAACAGGGACAAAAAAGAACTTATAAAAAAATATGCCTTTAAACGGGGACTTATAATATTAACCGACTCCGATTCGGCAGGAATGATGATAAGAAACCATCTTAAATCATTTATTCCGGCGGAATATATAAAAAATGCTTATGTTCCCAGAATTGAAGGCAAGGAAAAACGAAAAACAACTGCAGGAAAAGAAGGCCTTTTGGGTGTTGAAGGAATGACATCGGAAATCATATTAAATGCCCTATATAAAATTTGCCAAAAACCGGATAACACGCCGAAAAGAATTATTACAAAGCAAGACCTTATTTCGGACGGCATTTCCGGAGGAAAAAACTCCAAAGAAAAAAGGGAATTTATTTTGAAGAAATTGAATCTTCCCCTTAATCTCAATTCAAACTCACTGCTTGACGCTTTAAACACATTTTCAACATACGAACAGTATAAACAATATATTGAAGAAATTGGGAATCGGTAGTCTGCATCAACGGTTTTTTCAGGTTATCCACGCACTTATAAACAAAAAACATCTCAAAAACATATTTTCACTCCACCCAATAAAATTTTACTTATGAAAAGGCAGGTAAGATATAATGATTGTTTTTGCTCTAAAAAGCATACTTGAAATTGTATCTCTGAC
>CAKSDT010000126.1 GCA_934446135.1 uncultured Clostridia bacterium | reverse complement strand
CGCCTATGGACACGGTTCTGTGGAGGTATCCAAGGCACTTGAAGAGGCGGGTTCTGATTATTTTGCAGTTGCTTGTATAGATGAAGCAATTAAACTCAGAAGCAACGGTATAACAAAACCGATACTTGTTCTTTCGTATATACAAGACGACAGAATACTTAATGCACTCCAAAATGATATAACATTTACAGTGTATACATATGAATATGCAAAAAAAATATCAGACCTATCTGCAATAAACGGTTTTACAGGTAAAATACACATAAAAATCGATACGGGTATGGGAAGAATCGGATTTTTGTACGGCTACTCAGATAAGGATGATACAGATACACTGGAATCAATAATTAATATATCCAAACTTCCTTGTCTCGATGTTGAAGGTATATTTACTCATTTTTCTTCTTCAGACGAAGAAAATACAGACAAAACATATTTGCAGTTTGGCAGATTTACAGACATAATAAATAAGTTATCTGATAATGGTGTTTGTTTTAAGTTGAAACATTGCTGTAATAGTGCGGCTATTATCAGATTTCCGGAAATGTATCTGGATATGGTGCGTCCGGGAATTATTCTTTACGGTTGTTATCCTTCTGAGATTTGCGATAACGGATCGGTAGAAATCAGACCTGCGATGTCACTTAAAACCAGTGTAATTAATATGAAAACGGTCGATGAAGGTTTTGGAATAAGTTATGGTGAAATTTATTTTACCGAAGGCAGAACTAAAATTGCTACCATACCGATTGGATATGCAGACGGGTTTTCAAGACTCAACAGCAATCGACTATCGGTAGGTGTTAACGGACAAAAAGCAAAAATTATAGGAAGAATATGTATGGATCAATGTATGATAGATGTTACAGATGTCAATAATATCAGTGTAGGAGATTATGTGACTGTGTTTGGTTCAGACAATGATTTGAAATTGCCCGTCGAAAATTTGTCAGACATATGCGGAACAATTAACTATGAAATCTTGTGCAACATAGGGAAGAGAGTTCCGAGGGTTTATTTCGGATGATATCATTAATTTTCTAAATTTGTAACATTAAGGAGGAATGTGCATTATAATAATATTGACTGATACATTAACATAGTTTATAATTTAATTGTTATTAATCAGTAGAGTGTAATTTTCAGATTTCAACCTGAAACTGTGCCGAATGTGATTTTGCAGTACTTTTGACAAAATACTGCTGTGTGAGGAAAAACTTTCGGAGAGTGAAAAAAATTGATAGTAAAACGAGGAGAAATTTACTATGCTGATTTGAGTCCTGTGGTAGGATCTGAACAAGGTGGAATTCGACCTGTTCTAATTATTCAAAATAATGTTGGAAATAAATACAGTCCAACAGTTATAGCAGCTGCTATTACCTCTAAAATTAATAAATCCAAGATGCCTACCCATATTGAGATTGACGCTCGTGAATACGGTCTTGCCAAAGACTCGGTGATACTGTTGGAGCAGATACGGACTATTGATAAAAGAAGACTTAAAGAAAAAATCGGGATTATCGACGATGAACTTATGGCAAAGGTCAATGATGCCTTGAATGTAAGTTTTGGTTTGGTTGATTTTTAAGGAGAGATATGCATATGAAAAATAAAAAATTCGGAGTACTCATAACAATTGTTTTGGTGCTTTGTATGGCAGTTACATACATTGTGTATGCCCAGGCCGGTAGTGAAGACGATCCGGTTATAACACTAAGTTATATAAAAAGTGTTTTCAAACCGGAAATTAAAAGTGAGACCACATTTAAAATTGTTGAATTAAAAAGCGGTCAGTTTATATACGGCGAAGAGGGTACGGAAATGATATTAAGATCCGGTTCCGCCTACGCTGTTTCAACCGCAACCGGCGGTCTTGCAAATGTAACTGCAGGATATGATGCAACAAATGATACTCCTGTTGCGAAAAACAATTTATATATTGTTCCCAGGAATGACGGAAGAGGCTTTTGGGCTTCTACAGATTGCGTTATTATGATTAAAGGCGGTTATTATACTAAATAAAAAACGGACCTATAAAGGTCCGTTTTTTGCAAGAAATTATGGTTAAAAATATTGACATTCTTATTAATATATTGTAAAATATAAATTAATTTTATGGAGATGATTAAATTGTATATTAAGAACCAGATTGTTACTAAAAAAGTGCTTAATTCTCAGGTTAAACTGATGGAGATATATGCCCCGTTGATTGCCAAGAAAGCAAAACCGGGACAATTTATAATATTCCGTATCGATGAGCAAGGAGAAAGAATTCCTTTGACAATTTCAGACTATGATGCGGAAAAAGGAACTGTCACTATAATCTTTCAGGAAGTTGGCTATTCAACTGTAAAATTAGGAAAATTAGAAGAAGGACAGGCTCTTTTGGATTTTGTTGGTCCTTTAGGTGTTCCTACGCATCTTGATGGGTATAAAAAAGTTGCAGTTATTGGCGGTGGACTCGGTACAGCAATTGCATATCCTCAGGCTAAAGCCTTAAACGCTATGGGGACTGAAGTTGATATGATTACAGGTTTCAGAAATAAAGATCTTATCATATTGGAGGCCGAATGCAGGAGAGTGTCATCAAAATGTATTGTTGCGACCGATGATGGTTCAAACGGAAACAAAGGCTTTGTTACAGATATGCTAAAAAACTTAATCGAAGATGGCAGTAAATATGATTTGGTAATAGCAATAGGCCCCCTTCCTATGATGAAATTTGTTTCACTTCTCACTAAAGAGTACGGAATTAAGACTATAGTTAGTATGAATCCCATTATGATTGACGGAACAGGTATGTGTGGTGGATGCAGGCTTACAGTTGGCGGTGAAACTAAGTTCGCTTGCGTGGACGGTCCCGATTTCGACGGACACCTTGTCGATTTTGATGAAGCGATAATGCGTTCAAAGACATTTGCTAAACAAGAAAAAGATGCACTTGAAAAACATAATTGCAGACTGGAGGGGATTTCAAGATGAACAGAAATATATCAAACAATAAGGTTAAGATGCCTGAACAGAACCCTGATGTCAGAAACAAAAATTTCAAAGAGGTTTCAACGGGGTATACAAAGGAAATGGCACTGGAAGAGGCGGCAAGGTGCCTTAATTGCAAAAATAAGCCTTGTATGAACGGATGCCCTGTTAATGTAAAAATTCCCGAATTTATCGAACTTATAACAAAGGGAGATTTTGAAGGTGCATATTATAAAATTAAAGAAACAAGTTCGCTTCCGGCAGTTTGCGGCAGAGTTTGTCCTCAGGAATCACAATGTGAAAAGTACTGTGTGAGGGGTATAAAGGGTGAACCTGTAGGTATAGGCAGACTTGAAAGATTTGTTTCAGATTATGTAATAAATAACTGTGAGGAACAAATTCCTGAAATAAAGAAAAACGGAGTTAAGGTGGCAGTAGTTGGCGGTGGACCGTCAGGTCTGACTTGTGCCGGTGATTTGGCCAAAATGTGGTATTCAGTCACTGTGTTCGAGGCATTTCATAAAGCCGGAGGCGTATTAGTTTATGGGATACCTGAGTTCAGACTTCCTAAATCAATTGTTCAGAAAGAAATTGATAAACTTTCTTCTATGGGTGTTGACATAGAAACAAACACCGTTATTGGTAAGACCCTTGATATAAAAGAATTGTTTGAAGACGGGTTTAAGGCTGTGTTTATTGGCAGCGGAGCAGGACTTCCTTCGTTTATGAAGATACCCGGTGAAAACCTAAAAGGAGTATATTCTGCAAATGAATTCTTGACTCGTGTAAACTTAATGAAGGGATAAAAATTCCCAGAGTGCCCAACTCCAGTCAAAGTTGGTAAGAAAGTAGCAGTCGTAGGTGCTGGTAACGTAGCAATGGATGCTGCTAGAACAGCAAAACGATTAGGTGCAGAAGTAGTATATATCGTATATCGCCGTAGCGAGGAAGAAGCACCAGCACGATTAGAAGAATTACATCACGCAAAAGACGAAG
>CAKSDT010000125.1 GCA_934446135.1 uncultured Clostridia bacterium | reverse complement strand
CGGTAAAACTGCTATAAACATACCACAAAAATAATGTGAAGCAAATTCTGTCAGTAATATTCTACATGTATAATGGCTCAGTACTTCCAATCTCAGTTTAACAGCAGCAGCTAATCATTTTCCTCCGCCAATTCTACCTTGCTCAAATCCACACCGTAGATTAAAGGTTTATAATTTTTTAAACGCTTATTGTAGGCAACGATGTTCATATCGTTGAAAAGAGGGATTACTGGCTGTTCATAAGCAACAATCTCCTGCACCCTGTCAAAAACACGCTGTCTTTCAGACTCATCAGTTATGTGCTTAACCCGGTTCATTAACTCTGTAACCTCAGGATTATTATAACCCAACCTATTACTAATATTTAATGCCCCATCAGGCATTATGAAAGTATATAATAGACCAAATGGATCACCATTAGCCAACCCCGTTTGAATGCGCACAATATTAAAGTCACCTTTACGCATCATTCTAGACAATGTGGCATATTCTATCGACTTGATTTGCACATCTAAGCCAATATCCTGCAGCCAATAAGCAATGAGCTCTGCCTCTCCCTTTTGCAATGGCTCACTTCCATTGATACAATAAGTAATTTTACAACGCTTCTCCCCCAAAACTTCATGCGCTAATCTTTTTGCTTCCTGTAAATCATAATCAATAGGAATAGCTTTATAACCCGGACTAGTATAATTTAAAATATTGATAGTCGGTTCAGCGTAATCAAGATACATACTATGAACTAAATTCTTTCTATCAATCGCCAAGCTTACAGCTCTGCGCATACGCACATCATTAAAAGGAAATTTCGTACCGTTAAGACTTAAATAACGAATCATCGTTGATTTATTTTTATCAACACCACAATTATTGTCTATTTCTATTTCCGCCGCTACAACTGGTGGTAGAGCATTAATATCTAAAACCCCATCTATCTCTCCTGACTTCAATGCAACATAACGCGTTTCTGTATTTGGAATAGTGCGCAAGATAAACTTCTTTATCTTGCCCTTCTCTCCCCAGTAATTATCATTGCGTTCAAGTACAACATATTTATTTAAAGCATTCTCTGTAATTTTATAAGGACCTGTACCTATTGCTACACTTTGAAAATTTCCATCCTCATCAAAGCACTCGGGTGCATAAATAGGACTGCCAAAATCTGTCATCTTATATAATTCATTAACATTCGCTTCTTTAAAAAGCAAACGAATAGTATACTCATCTACCTTTTCGTATTTCAACAAGGTTGGATAATACTTCTCCATATTTAAACCATAAAAAGAAGAACGCTTATAACCTTTCTTCATCCGGTCAAAATTTGCGACCACAGTATCAGCATTAAACTTCGTACTATTATGAAAATACACATTCTGGCGCAGATGAAAAATCCACTCTTTGCCGCCATCACGCATCTCCCAGCTTTGTGCCAAACACGGAGTTGGCCTATTATTATCATCTTTAGTAATCAAAGGCTCCCAAACATACAAAATACGACTGCAGTAAAGTCCATCTTTTTTACCAGGTGCAAGATGACGATAGGCAGCTAAAACTGCTGTGTTCTTATCATGTTTTTCGATATTAATTTTTTGCTCTTCCTGTCTTCCGCAACCGATTGTAAAAATCGTTACCATTAGAAGAATAAGGCTGAAAATTTTTTTCATTATTAGTTACCGCTTATAAATAGAATAAAAGAGGGCAGTATAAAACCACCCTCCTAAGTTAACAAATCTTAGATATCAAACTGTGCAGACAGCATAAATGTTCTAGGCATTGACAAGCCAATAGTTGTAGAACTGCCTCTACCCATCCAGTAATCTTTGTCAGCAACATTGTAGCACATTGCACTCAATTTTACAGGAACAGTGTTAATTTTTGTCTTATAGTTTACACCTAAATCAAAGGTTACATAAGACGGAATCTCGGTTTTTCCGCTGCTAGATCTGGAATCAATATAAGCCTTGTCATTCCATACAGCACGACCAACAATTCCCAAAGAATCATCAGGCTTGTACTCTAAACCAAGCACTCCACTCCATTCAGATGCACCGTTGACAAACCATCCATCTTTAGTACCGTTTTTAGTTTTTTCACGTTCTGCATCAAGGTAAAGTAAACCACCGGTAACGGTCCATTTATCAGCAAGCTTACCATTAACAGTCAATTCAACACCTTTATAGCGGTTTTTACCATCGTCAACTTTAGTTAAAGGATGATTAGGATCATTACTGTTGATATCATATCTATTAGCTTCATCAATGTCAAAATAACTTAAAGTAGTCATCATACCAGCATTTTGATATTTGACACCAATTTCGTTTTGCTTGCTCTTTACAGGTCCCATAGTCTCGCCATTATTAGTATAATTATTACCACTAACAACTAATCCGCGAGAAAAGCTTTCCGTATGACCATAATAAAAGGCCATATTTTCAACAGGCTTATAAGTCAAACCATATGTCGGCAGAATATTATCGTTCTTAAAAGATTTACCGGTAAAGCTCTCAAAATTTTCATGCTTACGTGAAGCAGCTAAAAGCATAGAGGCTTTGCCATAAGAAATTGTATCAGCAATAGTCAAACCAATATTAGTTTCTTCCCATTGCGGAGTACCATCACCAAAGCTTTGCAAAACATAATTATCAGGGAAAATAATTCCATCATAAAGATTACCAAGAATCTCTTGTCCATTAGGTTTATAGCTTTTGCTTTTATTCCAGTATCTAGCCCAAGAACGGTCTACAGATAACGCAAGATCATGCTTTACTGCACCAGTTTCCAAATTGCCTTTCAAGCCAAACTGTACATAAGCATTTTTTCCTTCCTCATTTTGCTGGTTGAACTGATTTCCGACAAAATTGCCATGTTCATCAAATTTAATAGATGCACCTTGGTTATCTTTATTACCGCTACGTCTGGAATAACCCATATTAGCAAAATAACTCCAAGTATCATCCAATTTATGTTCATGATTCAATGTAGCTAAATACCCATGCACATATTTAGTCGTGCCATTAAAATCATAATTATTTTTTGAATCAGGTGCATCAGGCAAAACTGTACTGCTATAGCTGTTTGGCAAAGAAAACCATCTTTGACCACCATTTACGCGTAAGTCAAAGTAACCAGCAAACAAATTAGTAATGTTGTTATCTCCTCTATGATCCATATTGATGAAAATATTCTTCTCATTCTTTTCTGCACCAGGAAGAGCTAAACCGCCTTCCATATACTCAGCATTGACACGAATGCCCCATTCGTTATTCTCACCAAAGCGACGACCAACATCTATAAACTCACCAGCATTACCTCTGCCAGAGAAAGTCTGCGTATAACGATTAACAGGAGTATTTAGAGCACGTTTTGTAACAATATTAATAGTACCAGGAGCAGGTGTAGCACCACTGTTAGTACCATTGTTAGACATACTTACACCATTAACGCCAGCATTAGGACCAGATGTAATATCAATTCTATCAATAACATGAGATGGCGGCGTAGTAAATTGATAGAACAAACTAGGTACGCCATTTAACATCATATGATTACCGTTCATATTAATACCACGCATACTGAAATCAGTATACATGGGAGAAGTTGTGCTAGTACGAATAGAAGGATTATTCATCAGTACATTTGCTAAAGGTTGACTTGGATCACCATAAGTTTCTACAGCTTTTGCAGTCATGCTCATTTCAGAATAAGGAATATCCATGACGCTCTTATCGCCAAGTACACCCAATTTAGCAGTAGTACGTACATTACCACCCGGCAACACATCCTTGCTGCCTTCAACAACAATTTCATCCAGATTGCCATGAACAACATTTTCTGCACTTGCGCTCATAACAAAGCCTACGCTTGCAATAGCGCACAGCACTGACATAACCAGCGCTTTTTTGTTTTTCAACATACTCATACACCTCATAAAAAAATTTATTTTTTAACCATTGCCGCCGAGCTGTCCGAGTTTCGCGTGCGACTCCGGCTAAAAGCATATTTTATCAAGGGCGTTGCATATTCCGGC
>CAKSDT010000124.1 GCA_934446135.1 uncultured Clostridia bacterium | reverse complement strand
TGTCAACAGATATTTTGATAATAAATATATATATTTTTTTACTAAATCTATTGACAAATTTCGAAGGTGTTGTATACTGTATGTGTAATCGTTTTCAAAATGAAACGGAGGGAATAAAATGATAGAAAAATTAGGAGTTCAGTTGTATACTATAAGAGATTATATGAAAGACGCTGAATCGATAAGAGAAAGTTTTAAAAAGTTAGTTGACCTTGGTATTACCCAGGGGCAGACCGCAGGATGTGAGATTCCTTATGAGGAGTTTGGTCAAATTGCAAAAGAAGAAGGAATTGAAATTGTTGGTACGCATGATAATTTTGATTTAATGGTTGATGACTTTGAACAGGCATACAGGAATCATCAGGCACTTAACACTAATATTATGGGTATCGGCGGATACTTCAACCTTGAAGTTCCTGCAATTGAGGAATTTATCAAAAAGGCAAATACTGTTTGTAAGAAAATCGGTGAAAAGGGCGGTAAATTTACATACCACAATCACAGCAGCGAGTTTATCAAACTTCCTAACGGAAAAACTATGATGGATATGCTTTGCGAAGAATTTGATTCAGAAAACGGCTCTTTTTGTCTTGATACATATTGGGTACAGCACGGCGGCGGCGATGTAAGACATTGGATTGAGAAACTTGCCGGAAGAATTGATATTCTTCATCTTAAGGATATGGGAAAAAATAAAGAAACACAGTTTATAACAGAAATCGGAAACGGTAACCTTTATTGGGACGGTATTATTGAAACCGCTCAGAAAGCCGGAGTTAAATACTATGTTATTGAACAGGATACTTGCCCCGGAGATCCGTTTGACAGTCTTAAACAGAGTGTGGCATATCTTAAGCGTTATATGTAATATTAGAAAGAACCTTGCCCAGAGCAAGGTTCTTTTCAGTACAAATCTTTTTTGAATTTTTTGGGGGTGCAGCCCAAAAACTGCTTAAAAACAGAAGAAAAATAACTACTGTTGTTAAATCCGCACATTGTTGCTACTTTGGTAATGTGGTAATCAGTATCGGTCAGCAGCCTTTGTGCATTTTTAACACGAACAAGCAAAATATATTCGCTGATATTAAACCCGGTTGCAGTTTTAAACTTTCTTGAAAGATGGCTTTTGCTTATTGCAAATTTTTTTGAAAGCATATCCAAAGTTATTTCAGAATAATAGTTATCCGATATATATCTTGCTATTTCCTGAAAAAGGGGAGAACTGTTCTTTAATCTTGCGTCTTTTTTTTCACTTCTTGATATTTTAACCAAAAGAGTTATAATGCCGCACTTAACAATGTCACGGCTAAAGTTGTCTGAGTTGATATCTTCATTCTCCAGCATATTAAAAATATTAGAGAAAGAATCGATTCCGGGAATAAAGTATCTGTTAAAACACCCTAAAACAGCATCATCTGAATCCTTTTCTATAAACTCATTTGTAAATGAAAGCAAAATACGCTCGATTGGTTTATCCTCAGTACTTACGGTCCTATGAATTATATTAGGAGGAATTAAAACCATATCGCCTGCACTCAGTTCAAATGTCATATTTTCTATAAAATAATGCACAGTGCCTTTTACAAGATAATATATTTCGTAATAACTGTGGTAGTGCGTCTGAAGCATTGAGACCGGTTTTTTCTTAATTTCACGCTTAATACAATAACCGCCGTTAAATTCTTTTAAAGATTCAATCCCATTTCTCACCTCATACTTATTGTAACACTATATATAAAAAAATCAAGCAATATTTTGTTATTTTTATTAAAAATAAGCACAATATTTGTATAAATTATAAAAATATCGCTGTATAATTACAGTGGAAATAAAATCTTGGAGGGAGTAAATATGTATAAGGATTTAAAACTTGCTTACATAGGCGGCGGCTCAAGAGGTTGGGCACATGGAGTTATGGTAAACCTCGCATTGGAAAAGGATATTTGCGGAGAAGTAGCACTTTATGATATTGACTTTGAGGCTGCAAAGGCAAACGAAATAATAGGAAACAGGGTAAAAGAACAAAAAGATTGTCTGTCACCTTGGAAATACAAGGCATATGAAAAAATCGAAGATGCCTTAACAGGTGCGGATTTCGTAATCATTTCAATTTTACCGGGCACATTTGATGAGATGGAGAGTGATGTTCACACTCCTGAAAAATACGGTATTTATCAATCGGTAGGCGATACAAGTGGTCCGGGCGGAATAGTACGTGCAATGCGTACGATTCCTATGTTTGAAGAAATTGCATTGAAAATCAAAGAAAATTGTCCTAAAGCATGGGTAATTAACTACACAAATCCGATGACGGTGTGTGTAAGAACACTTTATAAAGTGTTCCCTGAAATTAAAGCATTTGGTTGCTGCCATGAAGTTTTCGGAACCCAGAAACTTTTGGTGAATGTTCTTGATGAATTAAAAGGAATAAAGAATGTTGAGAGAGAAGAATTAAAAGTTAATGTTGTCGGCATAAATCATTTTACATGGCTTACTTCGGCACAGTACAGAAACATTGACCTCTATCCGTTATACAGGGAATTTTGTGAGAAATACGCAAAGACCGGATATGGTAAAAAGAGTGATACAAACTGGATGAACAATGTTTTTGAAAGCGAAGAGAAAGTAAAAATGGATTTGTTCTTAAGATATGGCATCATTGCTGCAGCAGGGGACAGACATCTTGCTGAGTTCTGTGACAAAGAATGGTATCTCGACAGTCCGGAAAGAGTTAAAGAGATGCACTTCGGACTTACTCCGGTTTCATGGCGTAAGAAAGACTTAAAAGAAAGACTTGAAAAGAGTGCCAGACTTGTAAGCGGAGAGGAAACCTTTAAACTACGGGACAACGGAGAAGAAGGAGTTAAACAGATTAAAGCACTTTTGGGTTTATGCGATTTGGTTACAAATGTTAATATTCCGAATGCCGGCCAGATTCCTAACCTTCCTTTGGATGTAGTAGTAGAAACGAACGCCGCTTTCAGAGCAGATTCACTTCAGCCCGTTATGGCTGGAAACATTCCGAATGAAATATATTCACTCATTTCAAGAATTGTAGGAGAACAGGAACTTACAACAGAAGCAGGTCTTGAAAGAAATCTTGACAAAGCATTTATGGCATTTATCTCAGATCCGCTTGTAAACATCAGTATTGACAAAGCAAAAGAATTGTTCGATGAAATGATTAACAATACTAAAAATTATTTAACCGATTTTAACATCTGATTACTAAAAAACGGCTAGCCTTTAATGCTAACGCCACATAAGGAAGTAATTTGAAAAACACATCAAAATAAATCTTTATGGGCGTCGCAAAGGCAAGAAAGACAGAGTATAAGGCAAGAATGCTTTTTACTCTGTCCTTCTTTATGTTCAAAAATAAAATCGCACATTCGTCATTTTGAATTTCTCTTGATACAATAAAGGTACAAAGGAGGTCGAGTGTATGCGAAAGGAAAAATACTACTTAGCGATTGACGATTATGAGCGTAGTGTTATTATTAACAGTCTGAACAATTTGAGAAATAAACTCATTGCAGACGGAAAATATACGGACGCTGTTGATGAACTGATTATCAAATTTGCTCACGCACCGATTAAGAAATTCAGAATTAAGATGACGGAGGTTTAAGATTATGGAAAAGACAATTTTTGAGCAAATGGGCGGCACATACGAACAGCAAGGCGGTTACCTTATCCCTTGCCTTACCATTTCAGCCGAAGAAGAAAAGCCGGTAGGAATTTGGGGACAACGACATTTGCGTTATCTGAAAACACACCGCAAAATTACATACATGAATTTGCTTACAACCGGCAAACTAAACTCTTACCTTGCCGATATAAACGAACAGGCTGAGAATATGTTTTTGGGGCTTGTAAAACAGATGGCAGAGCGTGAGGACGTATCCGAAACGCTCAAAGCAGATAACCAAATGGAGTGGGTTTGTCGGATAAACAATATCCGAAGCAGAGCCACAGAAATCGTAAACAACGATATAATTTACAACTAACCGTAGCACGGCGGCAGGGAGA
>CAKSDT010000123.1 GCA_934446135.1 uncultured Clostridia bacterium | reverse complement strand
TTTATCAAAAAACAATGTAATTGCAAGAAAACTCTCGTATTTGCTTGAAATTGCGGTTTATTTGCGTAAAAATATTAAAATTCCGTGATATTTGAAAAAATAAAATTTTTGAGAATTCCCTTTGTGCTTAGTATAATTCTGAACATAAAAGGGAGTTGAATAAAATGTATGAATGTATTAAAACAGTAAAATCAAAAGAACTTGGAGTGATCAGATATTTCGTTGTAACGACATTCATAGACGATGACACTGAGACTTATGGTATAGCAATCGAAATGTCCGGAGAAAGTGAAGAATTTGCCGAAGTTCTCGATGTTGATTTAAACAAACTCAGAATTGTTAACTTTATAAAGGTTCTTGCCAGAGCGTATGTGACTTGCAGCACTTTAAAATATGTTTGCGAGGATTATGTTGAAGCACTCTGCGAGGCTTAAAATCGGAGGAAGTATGTTTCAGAAAAGTTTCAAATCATTAGAATACGATAAAATTATTGATATTCTATCCGGATTTGCAACCGGCAGTAAGACAAAAACTGTTATAAAAAATATGGTACCGTATACAGAATATGAAGACATAAAAAGTGCCTTGGAGGAAACGGATGATGCTGTAAAAGTTGTTTTAAGATATGGTCAGCCGCCTCATATAGGATATGACACCCAGGATGAATCTGTTAAAAGATCAATGTCGGGCGGCGTACTTTCTATTAAGGAACTTCTTGGTGTTTCATCGCTTTTAAGGATGTCATCATTATATAAAAAATTTATCGAAGAGGCTGAACAGTTTCCTGCTTTAAATGAATATCTTGGATATATTTATGATTATCCTGATATTGAAGCAAGAATTGAATCGGCAATAATAAATGAAGAAGAATTAAATGATAATGCGTCGCCCGAACTTTTTTCAATTAGAAGAAGTATAAAATCTTTTAATGATAAAATCAGATCAACTCTAAATTCCTATATTACTTCGGAAAAATATCGTAAGTATTTGCAGGAACAGATAGTAACCACAAGAAACGGCAGATATGTTATTCCGGTCAAATCTGAATACAAAAATGAAATTAACGGATTGGTTCACGACGCTTCATCATCCGGTGCTACGCTTTTTATTGAACCTTCGTCTATAGTAGAGTCGAATAACAAGTTAAGAGAACTGGAATTAGAAGAAAGAAATGAAATACAAAGAATATTAAAAGATTTATCATCTCAGATTGGATTATGCGGAGAAAGTTTGCTTGTAAATTTTGAGTATCTGACCAAAATTGACTTCGCTTTTGCAAAGGCAAAGCTTGCCATAGAGATGAATGCTGTTATGCCGAAACTTACAGATAAAAGAATAATAGATCTAAAAAAAGCAAGGCATCCGCTTTTAGATCAAAAAAAAGTTGTTCCTATTGATGTGAGTCTTGGCAAAGATTTTGATGCTCTTATTATTACAGGGCCTAATACTGGGGGAAAGACAGTAAGTATTAAAACAGTAGGACTTTTGGTTCTTATGGTGCAGTCGGGACTTGAAATTCCGGCATCTTCCGGCTCGGAAATGGGAGTGTTTAAAGATGTATTTGCGGATATTGGAGATGAACAGAGTATCGAACAGAACTTGAGTACATTTTCAGCACATCTTAAAACCATAGTTTCTATACTTGACAGTTTTAATTCTGAAAGCCTTGTTCTTTTTGATGAACTTGGGGCCGGAACTGATCCTGTTGAAGGTGCGGCTCTTGCAATTTCAATAATAGAGGAAATAAAAAAATACGGTGCTAAAGTTATGGCAACGACACACTATAGCGAACTTAAACTTTACGCAATGACAGCCGACAGAGTCAAAAATGCGTCCTGTGAGTTTGATATTGAAACTTTAAAACCAACATATCGTTTAATAATTGGTGTTCCGGGCAAGTCAAATGCTTTCAGCATTTCGGAAAAATTAGGACTCAGCATGGAAGTAATTAACAGAGCGTCGGAGCATATTTCAAAGGAAAATATTAAATTTGAAGATGTGCTGAGAGAGTTGGAAGAAAACAGAATAGAGGCCGAACGTGAGAGGGAAAAAGCAAACCGTTACCTTGATGAGATGAACCGCCAAAAAGAATATATAGAGAAAGAAAAAAGGGATATTGATAAGAAGAAAGAAGAAATTATAAACAAGGCAAATGAGCGGGCAGAGGAAATTGTAGACAAAATACAAAAAGAAACAGATGCTATGGTGTCGGAAATAATCAAACTCAGGACACAGAAAAAAGACTCAGAGGCTTTGAAAAAATTAGAAGATGTAAGAAAAGAACTTAAAAACAAGTCAAGTAAAATCAGAAAAAAGAGACAACAGAATACCAAAGCAGAACCGGGAGAAATCCCCCCAAATATAATACCGGGAACTTATGTATATGTTACGACAACCGATACAAACGGAGAGGCACTTACCTGTCCCGACAAGAAAGGAAATGTAATTGTTCAGACAGGTATATTGAAAGTTACAGTGCCTGTTACAGCGCTTAGAATTGCAGAAAAAAACGAGGGTGCCGAGGTTTCAAGAAGATATGCTGCAACAAGAGAATTTTCGGGTAAATCCTCTGAGATAAGTCCTGAAATAGATCTTAGGGGTATGTATACTGATGATGCTGTCCTTAAGGCTGAGAAGTTTATAGATGACGCTGCAGTTTCATCACTTAAAAATATTACCATAGTACACGGTAAGGGTACGGGTGCACTAAGAAATGCAATACACAGTATGCTTAATACAAACCGGTTTGTGAAAAGTTACAGACTTGGTGTTTATGGTGAGGGAGACACCGGTGTTACAGTAGTAGAATTAAAATAATAGGAGGAGATATCAATGAATTTTTTCGACGAATTAAAAAAATATGATGAGGAAGTGTATAAGGCTTGTGAGCTGGAATTTCAAAGACAAAGACACAATATTGAACTAATCGCT
Organism: uncultured Clostridia bacterium; assembly: GCA_934446135.1. Lineage (GTDB taxonomy): Bacteria > Bacillota > Clostridia > RGIG6154 > RGIG6154 > CAKSDT01. The sequence goes on along the minus strand of CAKSDT010000123.1, from coordinate 1,204 downwards.
TCAGAAAACATAGTTTCCGAGGCGGTTTTGCTGGCTGCCGGAACACCGCTTACAAATAAGTATGCCGAAGGATATCCTGATCACAGATACTATGGCGGATGTCAGTATGTTGACATAGTTGAGAATATAGCAAGGGACAGGGCAAAAAAACTTTTTGGTGCAGAACACGCAAATGTTCAGCCGCATAGCGGTGCAAGTGCCAACCTTGCAGTTTTCTTTGCACTGTTAAATCCCGGGGATACAGTTCTCGGAATGAATTTAAATCATGGAGGACACCTTTCCCACGGTTCACCGGTAAATATCTCCGGTAAATACTTTAATATTGTTCAATATGGAGTTTCGGATAAAGATCAAAAAATCGATTATGATGAAATGGAAAAAATTGCTGTAGAGAGTAAACCTAAACTTATTCTTGCCGGTGCAAGTGCTTATCCCCGAAAAATCGATTTTAAGAGAGTAAGAGAAATTTGTTATAAAGTCGGTTCGTATATGATGGTTGATATGGCACATATTGCGGGCCTTGTTGCGGCAGGACTCCACGAAAGCCCGGTGCCGTATGCCGATGTTGTAACAACAACGACTCACAAAACATTAAGAGGTCCGAGAGGTGGAATGATACTTTGTAAAGAAGAACTTGCTAAAACTATAGATAAAGCAGTTTTCCCGGGAACGCAGGGCGGACCGTTGATGCACATTATTGCAGCAAAAGCTGTAGCACTAGGAGAGGCTTTGACAGACGATTTTAAAGAATATCAGAAACAAATATTAAAAAATTGCAAGGCTCTTGAAGAAGAATTTAAGAAAAGAGGAATAAAACTTGTTTCCGGCGGAAGTGATAATCACCTCTTGCTGCTCGATCTTACGAATACTTCTGTAACAGGAAAAGAACTTCAGAAAAGACTTGACGATGTCCATATAACAGCAAATAAAAATACGATTCCGAATGATCCCGAAGGTCCGTTCGTAACCAGCGGTCTTAGAGTAGGAACTCCTGCAGTTACATCAAGAGGGTTCAAAGAACCGGAAATGAAAAAAATTGCCGACTTTATTTGTGATATAATCGAAGATTACGAGGGAAACAAGGAGAGAGTTACAAAGGAAGTTATAGAACTCTGCGAAAAATTTCCAATATATAATAACTAGACAAAAGCACTTGCGTTTGCAAGTGCTTTTTAAGATTAAGTAAAACCGGCATTCCATTAAT
>CAKSDT010000122.1 GCA_934446135.1 uncultured Clostridia bacterium | reverse complement strand
CGTCATGAGTTGCCGCAAAACTTAACGAGAATTCCGCACTTCCTGCAGTATATGATTCAACGCCGATACCAAATACCTTTGATTCTACACAAGGTTTAACCAAATTTTTGTCAAAAGGTTCTGAAAGAATTTCCTCTATTGACTGTTTATATCTCATTCTGGGACCCATTCTGTCTGCCGGAACATCCTTAAAGCCGTCACCTGTCCATATGTTCATAACGCACGGCACACCGGTTTCCTTTGCAAAATATTCTGAAATTCTTATGCAGGCTTTACCGTGTTCAATCCAAAACTTCCTTACTTTTTCATCAGGACTTGTGAGTGTAAGTCCGTCCTTCATCATAGGATGTGAGAAAAATGTGGGGTTGAAATCAATACCGACATTTCTTTCTTTTGCAAATTCAACCCATTTTTTGAAATGTTTAGGCTCTATTTTGTCTCTGTCAACAAACTCGCCTTTTTCAAAAATAGCGTAACAAGCATGAATATTAATTTTTTTCTTGCCGGGGCTTAGTTTCATTGCCAAATCCATATCTGCCATCAACTGCTCCGGAGTTGTTGCCTTTCCCGGATAATTACCTGTTGTCTGTATACCGCCGTTTAAGGGACCCTCATGGTCAAACCCTATTACATCGTCGCCCTGCCAGCAATGAACGGACAACGGAATTTGCTTTAATTTTTCTATTGCAGCATCTGTGTCAATGCCGTACTTTGCATAAATAGTCTTTGCCGATTCATAACTTTCGCTCATACAATCACCTATTTCTTCAAATTTTTGTACCCAGTTAATAATACAAAAAAATTGACGGAAAGTCAATGAAATAACAAAAAATAATTGACAAGAACTAAAAATATATAGTATTATAAAAGAAAAAGGAGAAAATTTTATGAACATATGGCATGACATTTCACCTGAGAGAATAACTCCTGACTCTTTTATTGCTTATATCGAGATTACAAAGGGGCAGAAACAAAAATACGAACTTGACAAACAGACAGGTATGCTTATACTTGACAGAGTTCTCTACACATCAACGCATTATCCGGCAAATTACGGATTTATCCCCAGAACATTAAGTGATGACGGAGATCCTCTTGATGTATTAGTGCTGTGTTCAGAGCCGCTTCTCAATTGTGCATTAGTAAGATGCTACCCAATAGGAGTTCTCATTATGGAAGACAACGGCGAACTTGACGAAAAAATCATTGCTCTCCCGTTTGGCGATCCGACTTATGCAGACTACAAATCAATTCACGAACTGCCAAAACATATAACTGATGAATTCGAACACTTTTTTACAGTTTACAAAGAACTTGAAGGCAAAAAAACATTTATATTAAGCAGTGACGGTCATATTAAAGCAAAAGAAATAATCAAAAAATCGATAGAATTATATAACAAAAAATATGCTTAAAATTAAGGTGTGTAAGTAATTACACACCTTAATTTTATATTTACATTCTTACATTGCTCAAAAATTCACGGAGTCTTTCGGATTTTGGATTTGTAAACAATTCTTCCGGATTTCCCTCTTCTGCTATAACTCCATTATCCATAAATACAACCCTGTCCGAAACATTTCTTGCAAAATTCATCTCATGAGTAACTATTATCATAGTCATATTACTGTCCGCAAGCGATTTTATAATTTTTAAAACTTCGTTTGTAAGTTCAGGGTCAAGTGCGGATGTAGGCTCGTCAAAAAGCATAATCTTCGGATTAAGTGCCAACGCCCTTACTATAGCCACCCTTTGCTGTTGTCCGCCTGAAAGTTCACAAGGATAATTATGTATCTTCTCGCTAAGTCCCGACTGTGCAAGAAGGTTAAGTGCATTGTCTTCAATTTCTTTTAAAATTTCTTTTTTATTGGTCTTATAATCTTCTCTTTCTTTTGCACGAAGTTTAGGAGCAAGAGTGACATTTTCTAAAACATCATACTGCGGAAAAAGATTAAATTGCTGAAAAACAAATCCAAATTTCAACTGTTTCTCTCTTATTTCTTTGGGTGTGAGATTTTTTATAACATCTCCGTCAAACAAGACATCTCCATCGCATACTATTTTTCCGCCGTCAGCCTTTTCAAGAAAATTGATACATCTTAAAAAAGTTGTTTTTCCGCTTCCGGACGAACCGATTATTGAAACAACTTCACCTTCATCCATCGTAAAGTTGATATCTTTTAAAACTTCGGTTTTTTCAAATGTTTTCCTTAAGTTTGTAATTTCAAGAACAGACATATACTTTCCCTCCTAACCCTTGTAATAATCCATTTTTTTCTCTATTTGTGCAAAGAGAATAGTAAGTACTCCGCAGAATATCAGGTAAAATGCTCCCGTATAGAAAAGCGGCCATAACAACCCCTTTGATTTTATGTATACCTGTGCGGCCCAAATAATTTCATACACTGCGATTATTCTTGCAAGCGATGTGTCCTTAACAAGTGTTATTATCTCATTGCTGAGCGGAGGAACTATTCTTTTTATTACCTGAAAAAGAATAACTTTAAAAAACACCTGAATTTTTGTCATACCCAGAACCTGCCCTGCCTCGTACTGGCCCTTAGGGATTGATTCTATGCCGCCTCTGTAAATTTCAGAGAAGTAGCAGGCATAATTTATTATAAACGCAATCATCACAGCAATAAACCTGTCAAGTACTTTCCATCCTGAGAAAAAGTCGATAAATACATTTGAATAACCCGTTGCCTGTGCCCACTTTCCAACAAAACCGGGACCATAATATATGACAATAAGCTGCAACATCAAGGGAGTACCCCTTATAATCCAAACAAATGTTTTAACAATCCATTTAAGCGGTTTAAACTTGCTCATAGACCCGAAACTTATAATAAGTCCCAAAGGCAGTGCAAACAAAAGAGTCAGAATAAAAATTTTAAAAGTTGTGTAAAACCCATCCAAAAGGGCTGAAGTTACTGTAAGAAACATTTTAATTTTACCTTTCCGTAATACTGAAGCAGCAGAGCAGGAATTTAAAATCCCGCTCTGCATTTATTCAGTACAGTTCAATTATTTTACAAGTGTAAGCGAATATTTTTCAGCAAGTTTATCTAATGTTCCGTCTGACATATATTTTGCCATAATTTCATTAACTTTTGCTGCTGCATCAGAGCCTTTTCTGAATCCTATTACATACTTTTCAGATGTAAGCGAAATTCCTGACGCAAGATTTGCATAACTTGTTCCTTCACCTGTCATAGCATTTGCCATTGTTATGTCAATTACACAAGCGTCTGCAGAACCCGAGGCAACCTCCATCAATGCGTCAGCCTGAGTTGATACTGCTGTGTAATTTGCATCAAGACCTGAATCTTTGATTGCAGCCTCACCTGCCGAACCTGACTCAGCGGCAAACTTAAGATCTTTCATGCTGTCGGCATCTTTGTAATTTCCTGCTTTGTCAGCGGCCATAACAACTACCTGGGCATTTTCAACATACGGATTTGAGCATTCCATTGCATTTTGAACTTCTTCAGTTAATGTCATACCGTTCCAAACACAGTCAATTGATTTTGATTCAAGTTCCATTGCTTTATTATCCCAGTCAATCTCTATAAACTCAACATCAACGCCGAGTTCTTTTGCAACTACCTTAGCAAATTCTGCATCAAATCCTGTCCATTCACCGTCATCGCCTTTAAAGTCCATCGGCTCATAATCTGTAATTCCGACTACAAGTTTTCCTTTGTCAGTTATGTAACCAAGATCACTTGCATTTTCTTTTTCAGCCTTGCTTCCGCAAGCTACAAGGCCCAAACTAAGGCAAAGCACCAACACAATACTTAATAATTTTTTCATTTCTAAAACTTCCTTTCATTTTACTGATTTATTGTACTAAATTTCTTTAACTGTTGTCATTATAACACATCACTTTACTTTTGTAAAGTACTAAATTGAAAAAAATTAAAAAATTTTTAAAAATATTGTAATATACCGTAAAAATATGTTATACTTATCCTATATTAATGTACAACAAAAAATTTTTTAAGAGGAGTTAAAATGGGTCTTACTATAATTACAGGCAGTTCAAAAACCGGCAAAACGCACTATATAACAGAAAAAATTGCTCAATCTGACTGTTATTCGGTTATGATAGTGCCGGAACAGATTTCACTTATAACCGAAAACAGGCTTATTAAAAGATGCGGCTACTTGAGTTCCGCGATAGATGTTTTAAGTTTTGGCAGATTATTGTATAGAGTCTACAAAGAATTTTCAGGCTAAA
>CAKSDT010000121.1 GCA_934446135.1 uncultured Clostridia bacterium | reverse complement strand
CTGCTAAAGGTGATCCCACTGAATCTACTTGGACAATCGATAGTACAGATTGGAAAGATCATTCTCAATCTAACAGTAAACCATACAAAACTTCATCTATCACCTTGAATCGTACTATGTGGGATAAACTGAAATGGACGCCCAATCCCCTACCGACCGATTATCTCTTCCCGCCCGCCGGAACGTATTCGATTTCAGCGACCACCACTGAAGAAGGAAGTGCCAGGTCGGCTGGGATAACAGTGACAGTGGTGGAATTAACTTCTCTCTCGGTTGTTGCCGGAGCAACACAGACCAATGTGACGAATACAGCCAACTCCAATAATTGGGCTGCCGTCAAAGGTAATGATTATATTGTTGTTAAAGCGAATATTTCACCGAGTATTCCAGAAGATAAAGTTCCGTCTGACCTAATTCAGTGGACAGGAGGCGAAGCAATTGCGGGACAGCCTTTGCATAGAAGAGTGTCCAAGGCAACATCGCAGAAAACTACAGTGAAAGCGACCTGCGGAAATGTGGAGAAAGAAGTTGACCTGTGGGTAATTTGGGCAAATATCACCATCCATACATCAGGGAAGCAACCTTCTGACGCGAAACAATTAGGCTCAGAGCATGGAGGCACGAATCTTGGTCCGTATGAAAGTTCAACACGGGTTGGAGCATCAATGACATTAGAGGCCACATTGACTCCCAGTGGAATCAATGGAATAGTCAAGACAGGGTGGAAAATAAAAAGGTCCCTTAATTATAGAGATTGGCGCGATGGCATAAAGACTGAGGCGACAAATCAAAATGATGACAGCTATTCTTCATGGGTTGTAGACATTCCTACAACTTCGGACAAAATATACGATACAGATGCCCCCCATCATACTCAAACATTTATTAACTTTGCAGAATCACATAACAATTTCGTTCAGTGGATAGAATGGAATAGCGACAGAGCTTCAGATGATGCAAATTGGTCTGTAGAATATAAATATACAAATGCAGGAGGGGTGTATACGAAAATCTACAATCGCATTAGCACAAACCATATTACGATTCCGCAAAATCCCACAAACCCATAAAACGGTAGAGGTTGTCATGAATTTTAAACATTTTTTAATCACATTGTTCTTGTTTTCTTTCCTTTTTGCCGGAAATATACAAATATGTGGAGGTAATATGATATCAGAGGATAGCAATCTTGCCATTATCAAACAGCGCCAAGCGACAATAGATCAATTGATCAATAATTTTAAAATATCAAAAGACCGAGAATACAAAATTAGCATATTGTACACACTAGGGGAACTGCGAGCGGAAGTGGCTGTCCCACTCTTAATAGAAAATCTTACTTACGGTATTGACGACAGCACCAAACGACTGCCCAAATATCCAAATCCGGCCGCAAAAGCTTTAGAAAAAATAGGGATTCCAAGTATTCAACCTGTATTAGAGTTCATTAAAAGTAACACCAATGACTTCAAATTAGCACTGGCATGTGATACCCTCGTGGGTATAGATGGTTATGATTTAGCAGTATTCTTTTTAAAGAAAGAAATAAGCAAAACGAGAGACCCACAACATTTGGATAATCTCAATAAAGCCGTAAAAATAATAAGTAAGCAAAAATTATAAAGCTAGAAATCATGTCGCCCCCCAAATAGGTGTACTAATTCAAAATACAAGAGTGCTACCTCGCTCAAATAAATGTACAACGTCATCTTCAACAGTGGTTTCATCGGCCTTTTGATCTGGTTGTTACTGTTTGCCGCCTCGACGACAGCAGTAGCTTTGATCATTCGTTGCATATGGATTCTGCGGCAAAAGCGATTCGGCTTTGCCACAAAATTGATGCCGCTGTTGAAGGCCGGAGATTGGGATGACGCATATGCGTTCTGTGAGGCGAATCCTACAGTGACAATGCGAATTGCCGGTACGATTTTACTTACTGCTCATTTCAAAAACAAAACGCAGCGGCAGGAATTGGCAGTTGTGATGTTGGGCAAAGAAGTTCGGGCAATATTGCGATGGATGATGTATTGGCCGGAAGAAAAGGCAAGCATAAAAAATGCGGATATGCGACTGATGCTTCAGCATGCCGAATATTTGGCATTGCTTGAAAAGAAGTAAAGGGGAAGAAGACAAATGTACCATCAGTTGCTGAAGCGAACCTTTTTTCTGATGACACTATGCGGAAGTGTTATGCTATCTGCCGGAGATGATGCGTGGAGCAAGAGCGGCAGCCATTACTCATACACCCGAACAGGAAAAATAGCACCGGAATCTCTTCCTGATGGCAGTATTAAATATACTTTCTCTCTTGGCTGCCCGGAATATCCTTTTGATGCCGGAACTGGAAGCTGTACCCCCGGCGACCTTAAATACAGCGGCAATGCAACCCGCGGTCCGGCAAGTGGAGTGACAGGAACTGTCGAATATGGCAAAGATGAGCTACCTACCTCTGACACCAGTATGTCGATGTCAGGAAAACTCATCCCACCAGAGGGAGCGGAAGGTTCACAGCCCACATGGAGTGCCTCTGCAACGCTCCAAACCCCATTCTGGCTGGAAGCCTCGCCGTCTGACATAGTTAAAGCCGGTACAGCAGTAACCGTTACTGCTAAAGGTGATCCCACTGAATCTACTTGGACAATCGATAGTACAGATTGGAAAGATCATTCTCAATCTAACAGTGAGCCATACAAAACTTCATCTATCACCTTGAATCGTAATATGTGGGATAAATTGAAATGGACACCCAATCCCGTCCCCAATGGTTATTTGTTCCCACCTGCTGGTACATATACTGTCGCAGCAACCACCACAGAAGAGAAAAATGCCAGATCAGCTGATATCACTGTGACAGTAGTTGATGTCATCTTCGTTACTCCATCAGGCGATCCCGTAACCAATCCCTCAAGTAGTAATGAATTCGTTTTCAATAATGCCGCTTCCGGGGTACTGACGATTACTTTAGCCGTAAAAGTATCACCGGCCGGAGCCATTGATTTGGTCAAAGACAACGCTGTGTTTGAAATAGATGATATTACTGGTTCTACCAAAACTTGGCATGCTAATAACCCAAACGGCAAAGCTACAGTTTCCGGTGATCAGTTGACTGCAACAGTTACTTTTACGGGACTTCCCGCCAGTAACGACAGCTTTGGTAAGAAAACTGCAAAAATCACCTGTTCCGGTAACGGATTGAGTTTTGAGAAGACCACTGATTATGAAGTGTTTTACAGTGCTACTGCAACTAACCATCCGACTTGTGCAAGTTGTGCGGGATGCCCCAATTGGTTTTATTATTACAAAAATGCATCAGGTGGAGGCTCATATAAATATAAGTCATCAGGACGATCTCAAAGTCTATCTGCTGGTGGAGATTCTACTGTTGAAATTGCTGATGAAGCATATGCAGGTGATGAATATATAACTACATCCATAGTTAACGGGCAACTAGTTGCAACAGGCTGGTCATCCACGATAAAATATTACCCTGTTTTTTGCGGAGTGTTAGCACATGAACGACAACATGCGAATCAACAAACAAATGCAGGTCCCCCCACAGATCGTGATTCTGATCGCTTATCTAATACATTTGAATCGAATACAAGTCAGACAGATCCAGATGATGCAGAAAGCGCAAGTGGCGTTTTAGGGGGTGGCTGGTATGATCGAGAAGTTTATGCGGGCGGTCCTGTTGAACAAGCAGGTATCGCAAGTGCTGATAAATCTAAAGATTGGGCTTATCCTGGTTCAAATTCTCAATAGTTATGACAAGGAGCCAACAAATGAGAAGTAATATGCATATGGTATATATTGTTGGGTTATTATGTTTATCCATCAATCTTTTTGCTAATAGACAGGCAATTATAGGAGAGAATGCAAAAGATTACTCTATTGTATCAACAATATTATGGAAAGATTCAGCAATCACAGAAGATGATCAAAACGAGTTATTGAGAATCTCTAAAACAGATCATGATGACGTAGCCTCATATGCTTTGATTGCTGCAGCAACACGTGAGGCGTCAAACCTTGATGCCATATTACAATCTGCGGCACGAAACGGAGGAAACACGTCCCTTATCGCCAAACATTTTTTCGAATTAAAAGAAAAAGGGGAAATTTTAGAACAACTGGAAAAAGAATTACATAACAAACCTCTTTCGTTGTATTCCGCTCCAACTCCTGACGACTTCTATCGCGATATGATTGTGTTTCGGTTGTTATTATCTGCCAGATCGAAAAACACCGAGCCTGTTATTCCTCCAGGTATTTTATTTGAGGCTAATCAATCCGCATTGTTGAAATACGGCTGGCAACCCGAAAGAAAGGCTTTTAATTATATTTTCCAATTGCTGTTGAAGGAACCTAAGAGATCAGAT
>CAKSDT010000120.1 GCA_934446135.1 uncultured Clostridia bacterium | reverse complement strand
CGTCTTCGTCTTGCCATAAAAAATTCCCCCTACGATCTATCATAGAAGGAATCTTTTTTACAGACTTTTTTTCACACACTTTCTCATTAAAATTGCACCAATTTATTTTACCGATAGTTAATTCTAAGCTTAACTTTTAATCTATTGTATATGATGCAATAAGCGGAGCATATGTATTTTGGTTCCAATAATAAATTACAATTTTGTCTGCATCTTGCACAACATTAATACTTTTGCTTATTTGACTGCCAATATTGGAACTTCCTACAATCGCCGGCATAAGTCTTGTGGATGACAACATTCCATCAACATACTGAGCAGTAATAATAACCCCTGGATAATCACTGGTAAGATCAAATCCACTCAATGTTATATTAATTTCGTCGCCGGCTTTTACCTGACCTATCTTGGTAATGTCTGTATTATTTCTTTTAACTGTCATTAGAGGTATCGTATTTTTAAGTGCAAAGTTAATCATCAGTGGTCGATCAGAACCGTCAGAATAGTTAGTATATATTGTATAGTTTCCTGCAAGCCTGTCAACGGTGCCTTCAAAAGTAAATGTACCGTTTAAATGTGTTGTCAATTGGTCAATCGCCAATATATTTTCTTCTTCCATATCGATTGCATTAGGTTTAGTTATAGCGACAGTAACTGGTAACTGTGCATTTTGCTTGCCTATATTTCCTGAGTAAAAAATTCTTCCTGTCTTATAATCTGCCTGAACAACCATTCCGTCTACAATTTGATCCTCAAGCGTGAATATTCTTTGCGGCACATAGAATCTTCCTTCAATATAAAGAGCCACTTCTCCGCTAAGTTCGATATTTATCCCATGAACTGATGCAGTAGATGTATTTCTCTTAATTTTAATATCATTATCTTTAAATGTAAATATTTCACTAGCAGAATCATATGTTCCTTGTTCAGTAACATCAACATACAACTCATTTGAAATTTTGTCAAGGTCAACATTTATTAATGAAGTAATATATTTAACTATGTCAATATTATTTATAACATTAACAGGATTAGATGGATACACTGAGGAGAATTTGCCATAAGAATTATAAAATTCTTCATCAACCTGTGATGATTGTGTGGGGTCAATACCCGACGGATATGGAACATCTTCAGGAATGTACATAAACACTCCACCATTTCTTGCAGTATGAGCACCTGTTTCATAATGGGCAAATGAAGACTTATTCCAAATTGAACATCCTGAACAATCTTATTTAAATCTTCATAATTATAGTAAAGACCGCCTGTATCATGATCGGGTGCAATTACAACTATTGTATCATTACGGCTTTTGGAAAACTCTATAGCAACCTTACAAGCAGCATCAAAAGCAAGATATTCACCCACATTATTTACGACATTATTACTGTGACCTCCACCATCTACTGCACTTCCTTCAACCATTAGGAAAAATCCGTTTTCATTTTCATCATTAAGGGCTATTATTGCGGCCTCGGTAAGTTCTGCAATATTTGGTGTGGATTCCGCACGCTCTACATCGTAGTATGCGGCAGGAAGTTTTCCCCATATTCTGTCACCAGGCTTAACACTTTTAAGAGAATCTTTATCTTTTATAATCTTATAACCTCGTTCATAAAGTGCACTGTCCATAAACCACTTTTTATCACTGAAAGCAGTGTGAGTGTTTCCGAGAACAACATCAATACCCTGGTTAACAATCTGCTCTGACATAACTGTCATATTTGCCCTTGATATGTCGTGAGCTGAAAAAGCAGCCGGAGTTGCATTGTCCATTCATAGGTACAAACAATACCCGTGTTCTTACCAATGTATTGACAGGCTTCAAGAATATTTGCGTGCGGTTTTGCTTGTGGGTCGATTCCCACATACCTATTATTCGTTTTATAACCGCTTGAAAGTGCCGTGCCGGAAGCCGCCGAATCAGTAACTTCATTATTAGCAGAATATGTTGTTTCAGCACCTACAAGATATTTTTTTATGTACATTTCTCCGGGTTCAACTGGTGTAACATTTGGAAATCTTGTCTTATCAAACCCCTTGATCTCTGACAGCATTTGCAAGATAAAAAGGTGCCATAGCACCACCATCGGGAATCATATAAATTATATTTTTGATAGTTTTTGAAGTCGATGCTTCTGACGGCATACAAAAAACACTGAAAACAATTGAAAATACAATAGTTATTGAAATAATTTTCTTTTTCATAATATCTCCATCTATTAATAAAAATCCCATTCTTTTATCTCTGTAAAAATCAAAAAGAATGGGATTTGTAGTTGAATTATTTTTAACAACAGTTAAATAAATACTTTTTAAAATAGGCTTTCCCAGTATTTTAGTCCTGCTTCAGAATAATCATCTACTGAAATAGTTATAATACCGTTATCATGCCATTCAATTTTTTTATTAATCGCCTCCGCCAAGAATCTAATAGGAATCATCGTTTTATCATTTTCCAAAAACGGTTCTGCATCTGATTCGATTAATTTACCGTCAACTTTATAAATGTTACTTCCTATATAGAACTCTACTATCTTGTTGTCAATTTTTACAACAACACTTTGCGTTTCTTCAATCCACTTAACATCGGCACTCAGTGACTCTGTACAAAATCTCAACGGTACATAAGTTCTGTCATTTTTAATGACAGGAGCAACATCAAGTTCAACTTTCTTTCCGTCAACATACGCTGCATTCTTATTTACCATCATAATAACTCCGCTGCCATCCGGCACTGTATTATCAGCACAAACAACGGAAGAGCCTATAATGAGAACTGCAACAATACAAATTACTGTTAGAACGCTTCTTTTCAATCTTAACACCCCCATTATCTTGCTACCGCTATAGCACCTGCTACATCTTTATTGCCATATATAATCACTCTATCACCTTCCATCAAGGATGCCATATCGATTTTCGATGTTTTCCTTGTTTGTTTATCATAGAGCATAACCGAAGCATTACCAAGTTTCCAGGACATTGCTTTATCTGAAAGACTGATTGTTACCATTTCATTGTTAATAAACTTTATAACACCGCAAGCAAGTTCTCTTGTATCACCGGCACGAACTAGAAAATCGACAGGCATTACACCATCATCAACCAATAGATTTAAATGCCTTACCTCGCCCGAACTCAAAAAATATCTGTAAATACATCCTTTCTTTGGCATTTCACTATGATCAAAATAGTCTTTCGACAGTTTCCATTCAACTTCTGTCACCTTGCTGTCCCATGTTCTTCCCTTTATTTTATACCACACGGGATCTTCTTCATCATCCGGCTGATGTATTGTTACAACCGAATCAACTACAAGTAAACTATTATTTTTCCAATTAATTGAACCTATATTAAATGGCGTCTCTTCGAGAATTCCATACTCGGCACACAAGTAATCATCAACACTGTAAAATGAAACGTTAATCAAACCAAGAGCATTAATATAATTATTACTTATAGCTTTAAATTTGTCCTTATTGTTTGTGTCGGCAGGTATTGAAAACATCTTTGTTTTATCTGTAAAATGATAGCGAGTCTTTTCCCAACTAAAACCTGAAGACCATGTATCATCATCATTAACAGTTGCTACATATCTCATTCTTTTTGCATCATCTGCCTCATCAGGTGTGTCATACATTGTATCTAAGAATGTAATTTCACCTTTATCATTAAGCCTATATCTTATCAGCGGATGTACCGTATTGCCTGCTATGCCGTTGAGGTACTCCAAGTACGGTTCAACATTCATCTCGATATATCTGGGAACGGTAGACGCTTCAACACTCTTAACGCCATCCAGTGTAAGTTTATCCTTAAGATAGTATACTTTCCATTTGCCTTCATCCGTAAACAACCTTACGGCGTATTTGTTATCAAGTTTCTTGCCGTCGTCCATACATGCTTTCATATAGCCAAGATGTATGCTGTCAAGTTTTGCTGACATGCCGGCAATTCTGCCATCATAACTTATGTAGAATGTACCGTTCAAACCAACCTCCATGGTTGGAAGATTATTATCTGGATTTGCAAGAGCAGTGCTGAACTCTGTGCTTAATTCAAAAGACTTATCACCAATTTCATATGCTATATCTGTGCCGGATTTGTCTATGGATTTAATATCACCCGACACTGTTTTGCCCGAAACATACATTTCAACATAACTCATATCGGAGTTACCATATACACTTACTACATCATATGACTTAATATCATCAAATTTGATTGTCTCTCCGTTTGCATTATATATACCAATATTAGTTCTTTTGTTAAACCTAATTGATTTGTTACCGTTAAATGTCAAATTGTAGTATGGATAAATTTCATCTTCGTCAGTCGCAATACTCTTGATAACATATGTACTGTATGACTTAATAATTGCAACATCATAAACGCCGCTTTTTTCAGATTGAGTAAATGTCACTGTTCCTGAGTTAACTC
>CAKSDT010000119.1 GCA_934446135.1 uncultured Clostridia bacterium | reverse complement strand
ACACTTTTTTAGTCTTGGTTCTCTACTCTTTTTATCCTCTAGCGAAAAGCTCCACGCGTAACAGTTTCTTTCTAAGTGCATTTTGTGACGTTTTGCAAAATCATAAACGTATTTATGATTTTTGTAATATTCTTCAGAATTATCAAATCCTATAAAATACACATTTCCACCATACGTGTATTTTTTTGTTTCTACTGCTACCCCTAAGTCATTTTCTAATTTTCTTAATGATTTCTTATTCATTTTTATACCTTCTTTCTTTCTATTTATGCGATTCTTGCAGACGCGCAAGTTTTAACTTTTTCACTTCCATATTTTTTCTGAATGTCTTCGAAAGACATTTTCTTTTTATGCCATTTTCCAGATGGTTCCGTGCTAAAATGCCACTTTTTGCGATTCTTGGACCATTTAAAGCCGAGTTTTTTCAACTCTTCTTTATATGTAAACGTGTTACCATCTACCCAAATCCAAGAGCCGACAACCTCAATGTTGACACCGTCAAAAGAAACTATATTATTGATTACATTTCTTAAGGCTTCGTCTGCCTTATAATCAAATGTATTTTTCTTTTCTTCGTCTGGTGTCTGCCATGCCTTGAACATGTCAAACAGTTGCTTATACTCTGCCGTGATCTCCTGACATGCTGCAACGTCTCCGCCGTTGTCAGGATGATTTTTACCATTAACTTCTTCTATTCTTTTCTTAGTTCTTCAAGGTTTTTGGCTGTAAAATATTTCATATCATCATACCTCCTAATCATTTGTGTTCTGTACCTTTAACTTGATGTTATTATATCATTGTGTAAGTACATAATTCAATATGTAAAATATTACAAAAATACCATTGTGTAAGTATGCTTTTATTGTGCAATTTATATAGTTGTGCAATGATTAATAAAATGTTATAATAAGAAGAAAAAAAGAAAAGGAGTTGATAAAATGCCACGCCCACCAAGAAAAGACGGTAGAAATGCGCGAACAGTCGCAAATAATAAGTATAATTTAAAGGCGTATGATCGTATTAGCTTATGCATACCAAAAGGAGAAAAGGAACGAATAAAAAATGAAATCGGTTCGCAAAGCCTTAACGGCTTCATCTGGGAAGCAATACAAGAAAAGCTTGAACGAAAAAACAGCATATAATAGAAGAAACTAAAAAAGACGGTGCGCACCGTCTTTTTTTATTGAACTATTGCAAAATTCGTGCTAATATATAATTGTATACTTGCGTTTATTATACAATTTTTTAAACGTTGCCGGATCTAATTTGATTTTGTGCAACATGTCCAATAGTAAAAAATTGGAAGTATACAAAAAATTCTGGTTTTCTGCCCATTCAAGAGCAGTTTCCAAATTTTTACTCGTATTTAAAATTGAAAAAAATTCCAAAAAAATCTCAAAATTTTTGGATTCTAAATATTTCCAACTGGAAAAATCCACCCAAAATCTGGACCAAAAAGTAGGTGGGAAAAGTTGCCCCTGAGACGAAAATTTTTGTTTGTGAAATTTGCACAAAATATTCTACGCCGTTAAAATCGGTGTTGGTTATTTTGCTAATCACAAAACATTTAATGAATCGTCTTTATTTTTTTGCTTTCTTTGGTTCCTGTTCTGAACCAATCCATTCAATCGCTGTCTTCTCTGCTTCTGCTTACTGCGTTCGTTTTTTTTCCTGACGCTCGTATATTGTGTTGATGTTCCCATTATTTTCTACCCAACCTTTCTTCCATTAACTGATTTCTACTTTTTAAATTTATGATCGGAACTTCTGACTTTAGTTCTTTTGGCAGTCTTCCAACGATAATAACCTTGTTAGGCTGTAATCTTCGGCACATCTCATAGAACCCGTTACAAAAATCAATCCTTGATGCTTTGGACTTCATTCTACCGTTTGTGCTGCACGCAACATTGCTACCTATGGTATATCCATCAAAACACCAGTCCCAACAATCCTCTGATAGTATACTGATATTTGGAATCATTTTTACGCCATTTAAAGCAAGATAATATGTTAGTGCATGATTTCTATATTTGTTCCAGATTTGCATTGCAAATGGCATTCCTTGTTCGCCAGAAGCTATACTGTAGTCTAATCCACACACGCTGTGAAAGCATCTTAAGTGATCTAAGTATCTATCAGGATTAGCATACACTCTTTCAAACGCATTATCATGTATATAAAAATTAACGTTCAATTCTCGATGATTCTTGATTGACCGCTTAAAACTGTCTGCAAAATCTATCGTATCCCCCGGTTCATAAAATGCAGCCGGTATAACTGGAAACTGATATTTACCGTCCAGTTCCGCACCTGTGATCATATATTCTTTCATTACATCAAACGCTGTATGTATCATTCTTTCTACCCTCCTTATTTTTATGGTAGCAAAAAGATAATTTTATTTACAGGAAAAAGGACCAGAGAAAAAATCTCTGATCCTTTTACGCCCTTGGAATATATATTGTGGTTGTTTGTACTATTATATTACTATGTTTTCTTAATTTAGTCAATGTTATTCATGTTTTTGTTATATTCATCAAGAAATGCGTTAAAATACTTATCTTCTGCTTCTTTTCTTGCTTTTGCAGCATCCTCTTTTTTATCATACATTCCAAGATGATACATCTTCTTTTTAAACATTATATATGCTTGCCATTTCTTACGTCTTTTGTTCCAACTGACTCCACGTATTCCAGATGTATTTGATTTGCCTACTTTCGATGATAAATTCTTAATATTGGTCCCGTCAACACACGTTTTCATGGTTTCCTGAATAAGCCTATCACCTTGCTTTTTCTCTGCTTCAGTCTTTAAGCATCCACAACTTTTGACAGCTCCTATTGCTAATTTACCTTGTTCACCTTTTGTCGTGTTACCGCAATCACATTGGCAAAGCCATATTACGCCACCACCATTGTTTGACCTTCCGACAGGCTCTAAAGCAATAAGCCTTCCGAATCGCTGACCAGTAATATCTTTCATCCTGTTTTTGTTACAGCAAATACAAGGTTTCTTTCTGCTCATAGCATCATATCCAACATTGTACTGTCTTCCACATTTAGGACATTCAGCTTTAATCATAGTTTTTCCGTTCTTTTTATATGCTTCCAATATTTTGTATCCATTTACTGTCTTTCCAACAGAGCCAAGCCAATCCATTGGCATAAAACCACTCCCTAAATTATTTTATAACATTGCGTTTTGTGCTTCTAAGGCTGTCAGTAACGCACCCATTGTCATTTCCTTTAAATATTCTCCTTGTTCTAGTTCAGATTCATCAATTGGTTGATTCTCGGTAATATAATCATAGTTTGTATAAACAGTAGTTCCTTGAATCTCTTTGCACCATACAGCAACAATCTTAGAGCTTCCAAATTCTACAATATCCTGCGTCAATTCTTCTATCAACTCAGAACACTCATAGCTGATATATCCTACATTTTTGTTAACAAAAGCCATACTTGCACCTCACATATTAGTTTTGTTAATATCTGCTTTTATAGTATATTAACGTTGGATTTTTGTCAATTTGATACAAGATATATTTCTAATTTTAGCTATTATATTGACCGTATTTATCATTGTATGTATAATTTATCAAAAGGAAGGAGTGGTTATTGTGGCTTTAAGAGAATGCATTGTATGTGGAAAAACTTTTGATGGAACATCAAGTGCAAAATATTGTTCTGAAGAATGTAGAAATACACCACGATATACAAACGAATTTAATGGAGAAAAATTTGGAAAATTAACTATCATAAATGCTTATAGAAAGAAAAGAAAAGTTTATGCCATTTGCAAATGCGAATGTGGAAATACAAAAACTGTAAGATACGACTCTTTAACATCAGGAAAAACTCAATCTTGTGGATGCCTTGCCGAAACTAATCACTATAAGCCAACTGATCTTACCGGTAAAATTAACGATTATGGCTGTAAAGCAATTAAACAAATAAGGATTGGAAATCGGTATAAATGGGAATGCGAATGTTCTTGTGGGAATCACTACCTAGTTCCTGTTAAATTGTTTTACAAGCAAATGTCTTGTGGTTGCTCACATCAAAGAAGTGCCAGAGAAAACCTCAAAAAAGCTGCGGAAACATGTGAACAAGGATATATAGAAAATACATCCATTATATCAATCAAACCTAGAAAAATGTTACGAAATAACACTTCTGGAACAAAAGGGGTGTCATGGGACAAAAGCAGAAACAAATGGGTGGCTACAATAGTATTTAAAGGCAAAACGTACCATTTAGGAAGATACCATAATATAGAAGATGCAGCCGCAGTAAGAAAAGAAGCCGAAGATGCTCTGTTTGGAAATTTTCTTGAATGGTTCCAAGAAGTATATCCGGAAAGATGGAAAAAATTCAATAAAAACTCAAAGACGGATGGAAAATAATTGCCATCTTTTTCACTATTATTGATATGAAAAAAGGCACGACCTCGCCAAATGATCGTGCCA
>CAKSDT010000118.1 GCA_934446135.1 uncultured Clostridia bacterium | reverse complement strand
GAGGTGACCTTTTATTTTTAGTGTAATGGCAGGAAATTAACAGGCAATAAAAAATCTACATTCCGAAATCCGGAATGTAGATTTTTTTGGTGAGCTATCGGAGATTCGAACTCCGGACACCGTGATTAAAAGTCACGTGCTCTGCCAACTGAGCTAATAGCCCGAATTCTGGCTGGGCTGGCAGGATTTGAACCTGCGGATGTAGCAGTCAAAGTGCTATGCCTTACCCCTTGGCGACAGCCCAGTATTTAGTTGGGTGCCTCTCCTGACAGCCTGTTAAGTATAACACAAGTACACTCAGTTTGTCAACAAAAAAATGACAATTTATAAAAAAATTCAAAAAAACTTTATTTTTTTGGTATCTTATGTTATAATACATATGTTCTGTGTTCAAGTTTGAAAGACAGTAATCTTTTATTTTGTTGAATGCAGTCTAGACACGGAGTAATGTTGAAAGGGTGACTTTTTTGAAATACCGTGCTGAAAATGAAACTGAAACCAAAAAAATTGCATATGAATTTGCCAAGAAACTTAAAAATGGGGATGTTATTTGTCTTGTTGGAGATCTTGGTGCGGGTAAAACTACCTTCACAAAAGGAATAGCAGACTATTTTAAAAGTGAGTATGAACCTGTAAGCCCGACTTTCAGCATAGTAAATGTGTACCCCGGTGACATTACTATTAATCATTTTGATTTGTACCGTTTGAAAAGTCCTGATGATTTGTATTCGATTGATATAGACAGTTATCTTTATTCTGACGGATTGTGTGTAATTGAATGGCCGGAGATAGCGTATGATTTTCTTGACAAGTTTTATCTTGTTAATATTATGTACGATGGAACGGGAAGAATGATAGAAATTTCTTCCAATTAGTTCACAGGAGGAATTGTTCAGTATTATGAAAACTTTTGCGATTGACACTTCTACAAATTCTGCTACCGCGGCAATTGTGGAGGATGGTAATGTAATAGGGTGTTTTACGGTGTGTATGAACAAACCGCACTCACAAAAAATTATGCCTGTTGCGGAAATGCTTTTTAAGCAAACCGAACTTATGCCTAAAGATATTGATTTGTTTGCAGCGGCTGAGGGACCGGGGTCTTTTACCGGACTCAGGATAGGAATTGCGGCTGGTTTGGGACTTTCGGATGCAGTAGAAAAACCTTGTGTTGGGGTTTCAACACTGCGTTCGCTGAATTTTCCGTACGAGAAGTACAATAAATATGTCTGCCCGCTGATAGATGCAAAAAGGGACAGGGCATATTTTGCACTGTATAAGGGAAGAAAAACAATTATTGAACCTGATTCCAAACCCATAACTGAGATACTTAGTATATTGGATAGGTATGATGAGAGTGTACTTTTAACCGGAGATTTTGTTCAAAGTCACGAAGATTTACTTAACGCTTATAACAGCGGTAAATATATTATAGAAGAACGCAGTAAATGTATATCCGATGCGGTAAATGTTGCGGTCCTTGCGGAAAGAATTTATCGCAGAGGTGATTATGGGAGAATTACTCCCAAATATGTATTAAAATCTTATGTAGAGGAGTTGCCGAAATGATAGGTGTAGGATGTGACCACGGCGGTTTTGAACTTAAACAAAGTGTAATTGAACATTTAAAACAAAGAGGATTTGAAATTAAAGATTATGGTTGTTATGATAGGAAATCTGTTGATTATCCTGACATTGCGGCTGCAGTTTGTCCGGATGTGTCAAACGGTTTATTAGAATTTGGAATACTGATTTGCGGAACAGGGATTGGGATTTCAATTGCAGCAAACAAACATAAAGGAATAAGAGCGGCCCTTTGCTCAGATCCATACAGTGCGTCTAAGACCAAACAGCATAATAATGCAAATGTAATTGCTATGGGTGGTAGGGTTATAGGTCCAGAACTTGCAAACTCAATAGTGGATGCCTATATTGATGCAGAGTATGAGGGCGGAAGGCACCAGAACAGGATTGACAAAATAAGTGCAATAGAAGAGAGCAATTTATAATATGGAGGTAATTATGGCTGACAGAAGAGATAAAACCAATTACTACCTTGATATTGCTGAAACTGTTTGTGAGAGAGGTACTTGTCTGAGAAGAAATTTTGGTGCAATTATTGTTAATAATGACGAAATTATTTCTACCGGATATGTTGGGGCACCGAGAGGCCGAAAAAACTGCAGTGATATGGGGATTTGCCTCAGAGAGAAACTAAATGTTCCGAGAGGGACAAGATATGAATTGTGCAGATCCGTTCATGCTGAGGCAAATGCTATTATCAGTGCTTCAAGAAAGAATATGATTGGCGGAACATTGTATCTTGTCGGAAAAGAAAAATCAAATGGTGAATTAGTTAAAAATGCTATGCCTTGTGCTATGTGTAAACGAATGATAATTAATTCAGGCATAACGAATGTAATAATTCGTGATGACAATTATAATTATAGAAAATATAACACAGAAGAGTGGATTGTAAATGATGATTCGCTCCAAGATAAGAAGGACTATTGATGAGAACAAAATATATTAAGATTAACAATGATAAAGATTTGCGTAAGTTAAGGAAACCGGCCGATATTTTAAGATATGGCGGCCTTGTTGCTTTTCCTACGGAAACAGTTTACGGTTTGGGAGCAAACGGACTTGACGGGCAGGCGGTAAACAAAATTTTTGAGGCAAAAGGAAGACCTAATGATAATCCGCTTATTTTACATATAAGCGATTTGGAGTGTATAGATAAACTTGTTTGTGAGATAACTGATACGGCCAAAATTCTGATGGATAATTTTTGGCCCGGACCCATGACCCTTGTTTTTAAGAAGACGGGAGTGGTTCCTAAGGAAGTAAGTGCCGGACTTAAAACGGTAGGGCTGCGTTTTCCGGAAAATAAAATTGCACATGAGTTTATAAAACTTGCCGGGGTTCCGGTTGCAGCACCAAGTGCGAACACATCAGGCAGACCAAGTCCTACAAAGGCATCTCATGTCAAAGAAGATATGGAAGGAAAAATCGATGTTATTATTGACGGAGGTCAGTGTGATATAGGACTCGAATCGACGGTGATTGATGTGACAGGTGAATTGCCTGTAATATTAAGACCGGGAAAGATAACAATTGAAGATATTCGAAGGCTTGTTCCGGGTGTTGAATATGACCGACATCTAGTTGAACATTCTGAGGTTGTAAAACCCAAAAGTCCTGGAATGAAGTATAAACATTACGCACCTAAAGGGGAACTTTACATATTGACAGGAAGTCCGGAAAATGTAAAAAAGTATATATTAAGCCACTATAATGAAAGCACAGGTATAATAACATTTGATGAAACTTTTTTGTCGCTTCCAAACGAATTTTCTGTGGGCAGTATCAATGATTCTGACTCTGCTGCTAAAAATTTGTTTGATATATTGCGTAAGTTTGATGAAAACAATTGCAAAGTTATGTATGGATTTATGCCTGATGATAAAGGGGTAGGATTTGCTGTATGTAACAGACTTTTGAAAGCGGCAGGTGGAAGAATAATTGATGCAGATAAAATATGAAATAGTGCCTCTAACCGAAAATCATATTGATGGAATTGATGAAATTGACAAATTTTGTTTTGATTCGCCGTGGTCAAGAGAATCGTTTAAAAAAGAAATTGACAATCCCATTGCTTTTTATTTTGTTGCACAAAATGAAGAACAAGTTTTAGGATACGGCGGTATGTGGTGGTCATTCGACACTTGTGAAATAACAAATATAGCAGTACATCCGAATTTCAGGAGACATGGAATAGGTAAGAATGTGCTTTTGAAATTAATTGATGAATGTAAAGAACTTGAAGTGAAATACCTTAATCTTGAAGTTAGGAAATCAAATGAGTTCGCACGAAGTTTGTATATAAAAAGTGGATTTGTGGAAGTCGGACTCAGAAAAGGATATTACAGTAACGGCGAGGATGCTGTTCTTATGACAAAGGAGATATAAAAATTGGTTAAAATACTTGCTGTTGAAAGTTCATGTGATGAAACAGCCGCCGCTGTTGTTGCGGATGGAACGAAAGTTTTGTCAAATATAATTAATTCACAGGCTGATTTGCACAAAAAGTATGGAGGCGTTGTTCCCGAAGTTGCGTCAAGAATGCACATTGAAGTTATTGATTCCGTTGTGAGAGAAGCACTGAGTGAGGCAAAACTTACAATAAATGATATAGATGCAGTTGCTGTTACATACGCACCGGGATTGGTCGGCTCTTTGCTTGTCGGACTTTCCTATGCAAAATCGTTTGCCTTTGCTGCTGATAAACCGCTTATAGGTGTTCATCATATTGAAGGACATTTAAGTGCAAATTATCTTGTGGGACTTGAACCGCCTTTTGTTGTGTTGGTTGCATCCGGTGGTCATAGTCACATTATATATGTAAAAGATTATAGGAAATATAAAATATTGGGAAAGACAAGGGATGAGGCTGCCGGTGAGGCCTTTGATTCTGTATCAAGAGTTAT
>CAKSDT010000117.1 GCA_934446135.1 uncultured Clostridia bacterium | reverse complement strand
TAAAAACTGTGTTCCGCACGAAATCAGTATAAGAAAAACGCCGAGCCATATAAAAGTATATTTATATTTAAAGATTCTTTTTTCTATAACAAGATTTGTACCAAGTGCCAGTGTATAAATCGGGAGAAGATATCCTGAATAAGAAAAAATCCCGAGGATAATATTCTTCAAAAAACCCCCGACTGCACCGGTGCTGTCCGTAAACATAGTGAAAATAAAAAATATAGAAACTGCTACAAATATAATAGTTGCTATATCGGCTTTGTTACCGACTTTGACGGTTGTTTTTTTCTTTTTTGTTTTGCTATGAGTGGATTTTGCCATTTTCCAATGCTCCTTACAAATTAAAGATATTGCAAATTCTTGCATCTTTAACCATCGTAACATATTTTTAGTAAAAAATCTACTCTTTTATTAATTCTTTGAGTTTTCTGAGTGCATCCGAAACTGTTCCTATACTGTCAATTATTCCATATTCAACAGTTTCCGAACCAAATAAAACGGTTCCTACATCGTTTGCTATTTCATCAGTATCAAACATAAGTTTCTTAAGTGTTTCTATCTTAGTATTGGAATGTTCAACAATAAAATTGTAAATACTGTCCTGCAATTTATTAAAGTAGTTGAAAACCTGCGGAGCACCTATAATAAGTCCGTTTGTTCTTACGGGATGCAGAGTCATTGTGGCTGACGGAACTATAAAGGAATAATTTGCCGCAACTGCAAGGGGAACACCTATCGAATGGCCTCCGCCAAGTACGATTGATACAGTCGGCTTTGAAAGTCCTGCGATAAGTTCGGCTATTGCAAGTCCTGCTTCAACATCACCCCCTACGGTATTTAAAACAACCAAAAGTCCCTTCAAATCATCATTTTCCTCAAATTGAATGAGCTGCGGTATTATATGCTCATATTTTGTTGTTTTGCTTTGGTTTGATAAAAGATTGTGACCTTCTATCTGACCTATAATTGTAAGACATTCAATATCATTTTTGATTTTAGTAACTCCTTGTTCGCTGCTCAAAATAATCACCTCCGTATTATTATTTTCAAACTAAAAAAATCTATTCCAAAGGTTGAAATAAAAGAAAAAATTTGATATAATGAAACATAATGTAATGTTATGCGGAAATGTGGGATAGATATGTTAACACCTATGATGCAACAATATATGAAAATAAAAAGTGAAAACAGTGACTGTATACTTTTTTTCAGACTGGGCGATTTTTATGAAATGTTTTTTGAAGACGCCAGGATAGCATCCGAAATATTGGGAATTACCCTTACGGGAAAAAACTGCGGAATGACTGAGAGGGCACCTATGTGCGGAGTCCCTTTTCACAGTTGTGACGGATATATAGCAAAACTTGTTAATGCGGGTTACAAAGTCGCAATTTGTGAACAACTTCAGGATCCTGCTGAATGTAAAGGAATTGTTGAGAGAGGTATCACAAAGATTGTAACACCTGGTACAATAACTATTCCTGATGCTTTTGAGGATACTAAAAACAATTATCTTATGTGTATAACAAGAATAGGAACGGCTTATTCCATTGCAGTTACCGATGTTTCGACAGGCGAACTCAGGGCGACAGAGTTTAATTCGGAAAGTGCAAAAACTGATCTTTTAAACGAAACTGTCAAATTTTCTCCGTCTGAGGTGGTTTATAATTCAACTTTCGGACAGGACAAGTTTTGCCTGGAATTTATAAAAAACAGAATTAAGCCGTTTTTTCAGGAATTTTCTTCGGAATATAATGACTTTCAAAAAGCATCCGAACTTGTCACTGAGCATTTTGAAGGTAAATATCCTAAATATATTCTTAGCGAGAATAAAAGTGCAGTTGTTTCAGTTGCCACACTTCTTGACTATCTCTCAACAGTTCAGATGACAGACCTTAAGCATATAAATCATATTGATTTCTATAAAAACAGCCAAGATCTGGGACTTGATAATGTCGCAAGGTATAATCTTGAACTTATTAAAACAATGCGTGACGGCAATAAGAGGGCTTCTCTTTACGGTGTTTTAGATAAAACTGATACATCTATGGGGGCAAGACTTCTTGCAGACTGGATTCAGCAGCCTCTTGTTTCATGCGGACACATAACGAGAAGGCACGACGCAGTAGAGGAACTTATTAAGACTCCGTCTTTGAGAGAAGGTTTAAAAGCCTGTCTCAAAAAAATTAATGATATTGAAAGACTGGTATCAAAAATAGAATATTCGACAGTAAACGGCAGGGACTTACTTTCGTTAAAAGATTCGGCAGAAAATTTTCCTGAATTCAAAACGGTTATAGAAACTGCGGGTTCAGGACTTTTAAAAGAACTTTCGACAGATTTTGATTCACTTGAAGATATTCGTTTGCTTATTGACTGTTCCATCGATGAGGATGCACCTCTTACAATAAGAGAGGGAAATATAATAAAAAAAGGTTTTGATACTGAACTTGACGAGTGGAAAGATGCCAGGAACAACAGCGGAACAAAACTTGCTGAACTTGAAGCAAGGGAAAAAGAACGCACAGGTATTAAAAATCTTAAAGTTGGATTCAACAAAGTTTTCGGTTATTATATTGAAGTGACAAAATCGAATCTTGATATGGTTCCCGAGGATTATATAAGAAAGCAAACGCTTGCAAATGCCGAAAGATATATAACTGAAGAATTAAAAGTTTTGGAAGACTTAGTACTCCGTTCTAACGAAAAAATAGTTGCAAGAGAGTACTCCATTTTCTGCAATATTAGGGATAAAATTAAGGAACAAACAGAAAGAATACAAAAAACTGCTAAAGTTATCGCATCTGTTGATGTTTTGTGTTCTTTTGCCGAAACTGCACTTAAAAATAATTATGTCAAACCGGAAATTGATACCGGAAATGAAATCACGATAAAGGACGGAAGACATCCGGTTGTCGAGTTCTTTTTAAAGGATGCTTTTTTTGTCCCGAATGACACTTATTTGGATCTTGATGATAACAGACTTTCGGTTATAACAGGGCCTAATATGGCGGGCAAGTCTACATATATGCGGCAGGTTGCAATAATTGTGCTTATGGCACAGATGGGCAGTTTTGTTCCGGCATCATATGCCAAAATCGGTATAGTTGATAAAATATTCACGAGAATAGGTGCCTCGGATGACCTTGCTTCGGGACAGAGTACATTTATGATGGAAATGAATGAGGTCGCAAATATAATCGACAATGCCACAGACAGAAGTCTGCTTATTTTAGATGAAATAGGCAGAGGAACGAGCACATTTGACGGAATGGCTATTGCGTGGGCAATTATTGAATATGTTTCAGATAGAAAAAAACTTGGTGCGAGGACCTTGTTTGCAACACACTACCATGAACTTACCGAACTTGAAAGTAAACTTTCAGGAATTAAAAACTACTGTATAGCTGCAAAAAAGCACGACGATGATATTGTTTTTTTAAGAAAAATAGTAAGAGGCGGTGCTGATGAGAGTTATGGCATAGAGGTGGCAAAACTTGCGGGGATATCGGATCAGATAGTAAAAAGAGCAAAGCATATATTAAAAGAACTTGAAAAGGGTGAAAACCCTACTGTTAAATCTGTTAAGAAAAATAAAAATTATCATCCGGATGCTTCTGAGGGGCAGTTCGAAATGCCTGATTTTGCGAGAGATGAGTTTATTGAGGAAATAAAAAAAATTGATGTTAATGTTTTGTCTCCCATAGAGGCAATGAACAAGTTGTTTGAACTTAAAAATAAGGCAGATAAAATTTAACTGAGGAGGCGGAGTAATGGGAAAAATCAATCTTCTTGATATAGAAACGGTGAACAAAATAGCGGCAGGAGAGGTGGTTGAAAGACCTGCCTCCGCTATTAAGGAACTTATAGAGAATGCAATTGATGCCGGAGCAACCAAAATTACTGTTGAAATCAAAAACGGCGGAATCAGTTATATGCGTGTTACGGATAATGGCAGCGGCATTGCGTCGGATGATATAGAAAAGGCATTTTTGCCCCATTCTACAAGCAAGATCAAAAGTATAGACGATCTTCAGTCACTCTATACAATGGGATTCAGGGGCGAAGCACTTGCAAGTATTGCATCTGTTTCAAATGTAAACATTATAACTAAAACAAAAGATGAAATGTACGGTACGGCAATGAATCTTGAGGGAGGTAAAATTGTTTCAAAACAGGAAACAGGCTGCCCAGACGGAACTACAATCACCGTAAACAACTTATTTTACAATACGCCGGCAAGACTTAACTTTTTGAAGCGTGATGCAACTGAGGCTTCGCATATTTCAGAGGTTGTGTCAAGGATGATTATAGGAAATCCTTCGATTTCGATAAGATACATAAGTTCGGGGAGGGAAGTTTTGTTTTCTCCGGGAAACGGAAACCTAAAGGATGCCTATGCGTCAGTTTACGGCAGGGAACTCGCATACAGTTGTGCGGAAATTAATTATAATTATAACGGAATAAAAGTTACGGGGCTTGCGGGACTTCCGTTTTCAGCAAGAGCAAACAGAAATATGCAGG
>CAKSDT010000116.1 GCA_934446135.1 uncultured Clostridia bacterium | reverse complement strand
CGACAGTAGCGGGGGGTTTGCCGGTGACATCATAAACTACGCGGCTGACATCTTTTACCTCATTTACTATTCTTGATGAAGTTTTGCCGAGAAGTTTATGAGAAAGTGGTGCATATTCACATGTCATAAAGTCGGATGTTAAAACTGCACGGAGGGCTATTGTATAACCGTATGTTCTGAAGTCCCCCATTACGCCGACTGAGCGGGTTGAAGTCAAAACTGCAAAATACTGGTCCGCCTTTGCCTTTGCGTTTGCCATTTCTTCTCTGAATATTGCATCCGCATCTCTTAAGATATCGAGTTTATCTTTTGTTATTTCGCCTATGCAACGCACTGCAAGGCCGGGTCCCGGGAATGGCTGACGGTTTACAAGGTTTGCCGGGAGTCCGAGTCTTCTTCCCAATGCTCTTACTTCATCTTTAAAGAGACCTCTTAAGGGTTCTACAAGTCCTTTGAACCGTATATCCTTTGGAAGCCCGCCAACATTATGGTGGCTTTTTATAGTTGCTGAATTATTTGCACCTGACTCTATAACATCAGGATAAATTGTTCCCTGTGCAAGAAAATCGGCATCTTTAATAGAACTTGATGTATCCTCAAAAACTCTTACAAATTCTTCGCCTATTATTTTCCTTTTTCTTTCAGGTTCTGTTACACCTTTTAACCTGCTCAAAAATCTGTCCTCAGCATTAACTCTTATAAAATCGAGGTCCTTATTTGCAAAAACTTCTTCTATTTCGTCGCCCTCATTTTTTCTCATCATACCATGGTCAACAAATATGCAGGTAAGTTGATTCGGAATTGCTCTTGCTAAGAGTGCAGCACAAACAGAGGAATCGACACCGCCCGAAAGTCCTAAAATCACCTTACTTGTTCCAACCTGCTCACGGATTTCTTTGATTATTCTTTTTTCATATTCTTTTATAGAATAGTCACCCTTTGCACCGCAGACATTATAAAGGAAATTCTTAATAATTTTCTTACCGTCGTTTGTGCTTGTAACTTCAGGGTGAAA
The DNA here is from genome assembly GCA_934446135.1 of uncultured Clostridia bacterium. GTDB lineage: Bacteria > Bacillota > Clostridia > RGIG6154 > RGIG6154 > CAKSDT01. Next base: position 3,517 of record CAKSDT010000116.1, on the reverse strand, counting down.
CTGCGTTCCGTAAAGTTTTTTCTCAGGGTTTTCATATGCTGCACAGGGGCAGTCTTTAGTGTAACCCACGGTTTTAAAGCCTTTAGGCAAAACCGAAATTCTGTCTGTATGGCTCATTAAAACTGTTTGATCCTGACTTAAACCCTTAAATAAAAGCGAATCAGTATCGGCAGTCATCTTAATTTTACCGTATTCTCTTACATCGCATGACGAAACTTTTCCGCCCAAAGTATATGTCATAAGCTGAATACCGTAACAAATACCTAAAACCGGTATGCCCAGTTTAAATATTTCAGGATCGCATTTGGGTGATTTTTCATCATAAACGCTGTTTGGTCCGCCTGTTAAAATAATCCCGATCGGGTTCATTTCTTTTATTTTTTCGATTGAAGTTTCGCCGGGTTTTATAACAGAATAAACTTTGCACTCACGAACTCTTCTTGCAATTAATTCCTTGTACTGACCGCCGAAATCAAGAACTAAAACTGTCTGATTAGCCATTTTATCCTCCTAAAGTATATTATAAATTTATATCAAGCAAATCTTTCATTGAATAAATTCCCTTGTCTTTTCCGCAAATAAATTTTGCTGCAGAAATTGCACCGACTGCAAAAATTTCTCTTGATGTTGCAGTATGTTTAATTTCAATAATTTCATCATTTCCGGCAAAAATTACTTCATGTTCCCCAACTATGGTTCCACCCCTTACCGTATGAATACCAATTTCAGATTCAGAGCGTTTTTTATGAACACTGTGACGGTCATAAACATATTCTTTTTTACTTTCAAGAACCTCGTTTATGGCATCTGCAACCATAAGTGCCGTTCCGCTGGGAGCATCTATTTTTCTGTTATGATGTTTTTCTATTATTTCAATATCAAATTTATTTTCCAAAACTTTTGCCGCACTTTTGGCAAGTTCAATCAAAAGATTTACCCCAAGTGACATATTAGCCGAAAAGAAAACCGCCGTACTTTCTGAAACTTCTTTCATTAACGCCTTTTGTTCTTCCGAAAGACCGGTTGTTGCAACAACAATGGGTGTATGGGTTTCCTTTGCATATGATAGTGCCCTTTCAGTAAGCATAGGATGTGAGAAATCTATTATAACATCCGCCTTGCCGTCATAATTTGAAAGATCATCATAAACATCATAACCGTGAGTTTTGTCAGTATTAACATCAAATCCGCAAACTACCCGAACAGAGTCATTTAAAAGAGCAAGTTTCGACACTACCCCGCCCATTTTACCATTGCAGCCTGAAATTATTAGATTTATCATAAAGTATCCTTTCTATCCTAAATAAGTTGTAAATTTCTCATTTCCTTTTTAAGATTCTCAAGATTTTTCTCTTCCATTTCGCACAAAGGAAGTCTTAAAATACCTGCATTTTTACCCATAAGGTTAAGTGCTGTTTTAACGGGAATGGGATTAACCTCTGAAAATAGAGCCTTCACGATCCCGGAATATTTAATCTGAAGTTTTGAGGCTTCACTGAAATTACCTTCTAAACAAAGTTTGCAAAGATTATGAGTTTCCTCAGGCATAACATTTGACAAAACAGAAATTACACCTTTTGCACCGACTGACATCATAGGAACTATAATATCGTCATCGCCCGAATAAACATCTATTTTATCTCCGCAAAGTTTTTGAATTTCTATTGTTTGCTTAATATTTCCCGACGCTTCCTTTATTGCCGCAATATTGTCAATCTCAGCGAGTTTTGCAACAGTTTCCGGCAAAAGATTTACACCTGTTCTTGACGGAACATTATAAAGTATCGCCGGTAAGTCAGACGCTGCAGAAAGAGTCTTATAATGTTCGTAAAGTCCTTTTTGGGTTGTTTTATTGTAGTAGGGAGTTACCCACAAAAATCCGTTTGCACCCCTTTTTTCAGCCTCTTTTGTCATCATTACTGCATGGGCGGTGTTATTGCTTCCTGTTCCTGCAATAACCGGAACTCTTCCCCTTGCCGCTTTTACTGCAAATTCAATAGCATCCAGATGTTCACCGTCCTCAAGAGTAGGGGCTTCGCCTGTTGTTCCGCAGACTATAATCGCATCCGTTTTATTTTCAATCTGATATTCAACCAATTTTCCCAAAGACTCAAAATCCACTCCGTCTTCTGTAAGCGGTGTTACAAGAGCAACTCCGGCACCTTCAAAAATTGTATGTTTCATATCTTTTTTACTCCCTTTCTATTTTAAAAATTATCAATCAAAATATCCTTTTGCAGCAAGAAGTTCCGCCATCAAAAGTCCGCCGCCCGCTGCACCTCTCAATGTATTATGAGAAAGGCAGACAAACTTGTAATCATACTGTGAATCTTCCCTTAACCTTCCCACAGATACAGCCATACCGCCCTCTAAGTCACGGTCAAGTTTTGCCTGAGGTCTGTTATCTTCTTCAAAATAGTGAATAAACTGCTTCGGAGCAGACGGAAGGTTAAGTTCCTGAGGCTCTCCTTTGAATTCTGCCCATGCTTTTAAAATGTCATCTTTTGTCGGCTTCGTTTCAAATGATACGAAAACTGCAGCAGTATGACCGTCCGAAACAGGAACTCTTAGGCACTGCGTTGTAATATCTATATCATTTGTATCAACAATTTCATTTCCCTCAATTTTACCCCACACTTTAAGCGGTTCGACATTGCTTTTTTCCTCTTCTCCGCCGATATAGGGAATTATATTGTCAACTATTTCCGGAAATGTTTCAAAAGTCTTTCCTGCACCTGATATTGCCTGATAGGTACACGCAAGTACTTTTTTAGGTTTGAATTTCTCCATTAACGGATGAAGTGCCGGAACATAACTTTGTATTGAACAGTTTGACTTAACTGCAATGAATCCCCTTTTTGTTCCAAGTCTTTTTCTTTGTGATTTAATTATTTCAGCGTGTTCGGGATTAATTTCAGGAATAATCATAGGCACATCGGGAGTATGTCTGTTTGCCGAATTATTTGAAATTACAGGGCATTCCAACTTTGCATAACTTTCCTCAAGTTCTTTTATTTCGTCCTTTTTCATATTCACAGCACAAAAAACAAAGTCAACTGACTCTGCTATTTTTTTCATATCATTTTTTGCATCCATAACAGTCATTTTTCTTATATTTTCCGGACATTCGTTTTTCATTGCCCACTTACTTCCGACTGCTTCCTCGTAAGTTTTTCCCGCACTTCTCTCAGATGCAGCAAGCACTTTTATGTGAAACCAAGGATGATTGTTAAGAAGAGTTATAAATCTCTGTCCTACCATTCCTGTTGCACCTATAATTCCGACATTATAATTCATTTTAATTCCCTCCGCTATATATTTATGTTATTGAATTTATATTTATTAAAGCCTCGTTTTTAATATTTCTTTTTGTTCCTTATAAAATTCAGTGAATTTTCCGTCATCCAAAGCATTTCTTATTTTTTCCATAAGCGAATTATAAAATCTCAGATTATGAATAACACTCAAACGAAGTGCCAAAATTTCATTTGCCTTGAAAAGATGCCTTATATATCCT
>CAKSDT010000115.1 GCA_934446135.1 uncultured Clostridia bacterium | reverse complement strand
CCTAAACTCGGCTATCCTGCCCACTAAAAACCGATATTTTGTCATAGAAAAATCTAATTTACAGAAAAAACTTCACACGCCCTAAAAATTCAAGAAAAAATCGGGAGTGTAAGTTTTTTACGCTCCCGATTTTTTAATTTTCATATTTTTCCTTCATTTCTCTTGTGTTTTCTTTTATTGCCTCGTCGCATATGTCAAGTAATTTTTTATAAAAAACATCAGGATGATTTTTAAAGTAATTCTGTACCCCTTGTGCCTGAGTTCTCTCGGGGAATGTCATCACAAGCCTCATGGCAGGCATTTCTTCATCTGAGATTGCAAGATATGCTGAAAAGTGATGTTCGCCTTCAACCCAATAGTCTGATGTTACAGATTTTTCGTTTCTGTATTTTAAAACTTCTTTTGAAATTATAGTATCTACATTATCCCTTACCGAAAACGGAAGTTCTTTGATAAACTGACTCAGCAGAAATTCTCCTTTTTCAGAAAGTTTAAGAACTTCACGGTGATTTTTGGTGTTTGAAAGAATTGCAGCATCGTCTATAAGCATTCCTACACATTCCGTAAGATCAAAATAATTAATCTTAATGTATTCCATACAAAAATCATTCAAGAACTGTCTGTCTATATATTCTTGGTCTGCTATATTTTTTGACTGAAATAATATATAAAGTATCAGTAATTTAATTTCAATTTTTTCTCTAAACTCAAAATGCGGTACTGTCATAATAGTCTCCATTTCCCTTGATAAAAAATCTTTTATTATTTTCATAAAAAGTATACCACAAAACAAAAAAATATGCTATAATATTTTAAAAATAGATAAAATTTTTTGGTAAATGAAAAAGAAGCCTTATCAAAAGGCTTCAGAGAATAACTTATTCAATGATGAAAGGTTTCATTTCATCCATAAATTCTCCCGGCTCATCTGTATAAACTTCAACTTTAATCGGTTTAGTGAGGTCGAGTGAGAAAATACCCATAATTGATTTTGCATCGACTACATATCTTCCTGATGTAAGATCAACATCGAAATCATATTTGTTAACGGTGTTAACAAAACTTTTTACATCATTGATTGAATGCAACATAATGTTAAAACATTTCATAATATCATCCTCCAATTCTTTATCTATGTATATAATATACTAAAATTTCCATTTAGTCAATTAATTTTTAAAAAAAATATTGTAGGCAGGTGTAATTTTGAAGAAAGCGGCATTTTATACTTTGGGTTGCAAAGTTAATCAGTATGAAACACAGGCAATGGCAGAGATGTTTGAAAAAGAAGGATATACAATTTGCAATTTTTCGGAAATTGCTGATGTTTATGTTGTAAATTCATGCACGGTTACTGCAATTGGTGACAAAAAATCAAGGCAGGCTATAAGAAGAGCCAAAAGACTGAATCCCAACTCTGTATCTGTTCTTACAGGTTGTTATGCTCAAAAACTCACTGATGATGAAATAAGAAGTCTTGGTGCAGATATCGTGCTGGGAACGGGTAAGAGAAACGAAATTATAGATGCAGTAAATAACTTTTTAAAAACAGGTGAAGAATGTGCAAAGGTTGATAAACTTTCGATGCACAGAGAATTTGAAGAAACTCCCGTAAAAACATTTGACGAAAAAACAAGAGGAATGATAAAAATTCAGGACGGATGCAATAGGTTTTGTTCATATTGCATAATTCCTTATGTAAGAGGTCCTGTAAGAAGCCGAAAGATGGAAAGCATACTTTCAGAAGCAGAAAGACTCGCCGCATCAGGATTTAAAGAGATAGTTCTTGCGGGAATTCAGGTTGCGGCATACGGAAGTGACAATTCCGAGGGAACGCTTGCCGATGTTATAGTAAATGTTTCAGAGATAGACGGAATTGAGAGGATAAGACTCAGTTCACTTGAGGTTGTTGCAATAACAGATGAATTTTTAAAAAAAACTTCGGCAACCGGGAAACTTTGCCCGTCATTTCATCTTTCTCTTCAAAGCGGAAGTAAATCGGTCCTTCAAAGAATGAACAGAAGGTATACTCCCGATGAATATTTTGAAGCCGTAAATCTGATAAGAAAATATTTCCTTGATGCCGCAATTACTACTGATATGATTGTAGGATTTCCGGGTGAAACTGAAGAAGAATTCACAGAGAGTTATAATTTTGCAAGAAAAGTGAAGTTTGCAAAAATTCATACATTTCCATATTCAAAAAGAGAGGGAACAAATGCAGCCGAAATGGCGGGGCAGTTGGATAAAGGTGTCAAAGATGAAAGAGCGGCAAAACTAATTAAACTCGGAGAGCAACTGCATAATGAGTTTATTAATCAAAACATTGGTAAAATCCATAAAGTTTTGTTTGAACAAAAAAACCGGGACGGAGATTTTGAGGGATATACTGAAAACTATATAAAAGTTGTTATGCCGTCAGACAGTGATTTGACAGATAAAATTAAAGAAGTAACACTTTCGGCAGATAATATTATAATTTGAATAAAGCGATGCAGAACGCTTCGCTTTATTCTAATATATCAGTTCATATATTTTTCTGTAAGTTTTTACTTTTGTAAGATAAATTTTTGTCTCCCTGTAAGGAATATCCTGAATTTTAAGTTCATCCGCCGAGATTTTTTTATCATTAATCCAACTTCTCACATTGTTAATTCCTGCATTATACGCCATTATTACAAGGTCAGGGTCAGATAATTCGTTTTCAAGATACTTAAGATACCAAACTCCGTACTTTATATTTGTTTCAGGATCTGATATGTTTTCTATTGAAAAACTGTCGTCGCCTATTTTTTGGGATATCCAGTATGCCGTGTCATCTGTAAGCTGCATAAGACCGCTTGCACCTACATGGGAGACCGCATCTGTTGAAAAATTGCTTTCTGCTTTTATGACAGCGTATATAAGATTTTTATCAACGGAATATTCATTGGAATACTTTTCAACAAGTTCTCTGTGTTCGAGAGGAAAAATATCTTTTAGACCATACAAGCAGACTGCCAGGAGTATTATCATAATTATAATAAACTTAATAAATTTTCTCAAAGCAGTACCTCCAATTGATTTTCAATATTGGTTTTTCCGTCATTTACTATTTCTATATCACAGTTTTTTCTGTAAAAGGCATCATCGCTTTGATTGTTTATCCTTTTTACAGCGTCTTCTCTTTTTATGCCGTCACGCTTAATAATTCTTTGGATTCTTTCCTCCAACGGACATGAAACAAATATAACTTTATCACACATTTTACTGATTCCGCTTTCAATTAATAATGCACCGTCTATTGCAACATTTTTATTTTCTTTGATAATTTTTTTCAAATCTTCAGTTATGTAAAAATGGGTTATTCTATTTAATTCCTTTAGTTTGTCAGGATCAGAAAACACAATGCTGCCCAATTTTTTTCTGTTTACAGTTTTATCAGTGTTTAAAATTTCATTTCCAAAAACATTAATCAGTTCTATATATGCGTTTTTGCCCGGCAGTATTACCGAATGTCCGATCTTATCCGTATCTGCAATATAATAACCGTTTTTTCTAAAAAAGGCAGATGCCGTTGATTTTCCGGCACCGCTTCCGCCTGTTATACCTATAATCATCAACTACACCTCTATTTTGTTTCATACCAACTGAATCCGGATTTTGTCTCTACAGTAAGCGGTACCTTAAGTTTTACGGCATTTTCCATTTCTTCAGTAAGAAGTTTTCTGACTTGTTTTTCTTCGTCTTTAAAAGCATCAATTATAAGTTCATCGTGAACCTGAAGAATAAGTTTTGACTTGAGATTTTCCTTTTTTAATCTTTCATAAACCCTAACCATCGCAATTTTGATTATATCAGCTGCAAATCCCTGAACAGGTGCATTCATTGCAACTCTTTCTCCAAATGATCTAAGATTAAAGTTTGAGGATTTAATCTCAGGAATATACCGTCTTCTGTTTAATTCGGTAGTTACATATCCGTTTTCCTTAGCAAATTCAATTTCTTTGTCAAGATATATTTTTATTTCGGGGTAGGTTTTAAAGTAATCATCAATGTATTTTGCCGCCAATTTCCTTGTTGTTCCTATATCTTTTGCAAGAGAAAACTCACTGATTCCATATACGATACCAAAGTTTACAGCCTTTGCACTTGAACGCATTTTATCTGTAACTTCGTCAAACGGTACATTAAACGCTTTTGAGGCGGTTATTTTGTGAATATCTTTGCCTTCGGTAAAGGCTGCAATCATATTGCAATCCCCCGAAAGATGGGCAAGAACACGCAGTTCGATCTGTGAATAGTCTGCGTCGATTAAAATGCGATCATCAGATGACGCAATGAACATTTTTCTTATTTGTCTGCCTTCTTCGGTTCTTACGGGAATATTTTGAAGATTTGGTTCAGTTGAACTTATACGCCCCGTCGCCGTAACGGTTTGATTAAAACTTGAATTGCTTTTACCGGGTTTGGGATTTATAACATTGTAAAGCCCGTCCGCATATGTTGATTTTAACTTTGTAAGCGTTCTGTAGTCAGATATAAGTTTTATAATCGGGTGGGTATTTTCAAGTTTTTCTAGAACTTCCGCATTTGTTGAGTAACCGCTCTTTGTTTTCTTTACAGGCGGAAGACCTAATTTTACAAACAAAACTTCGCCCAACTGTTTGGGTGAGTTGATATTAAAGTTTTCGCCTGCGTATTCAT
>CAKSDT010000114.1 GCA_934446135.1 uncultured Clostridia bacterium | reverse complement strand
TCAAATGTTGTAAAATTCTCAACTTCTCCGGTTTCTGGGCCTATTCTCTCACCTTTATCAATTCCGTTTGAGAAAACCATTTCCAAAGGACGGCACATATTGTAAAATGCTGCATCGTGCCATCCCTCTGTTTTACCCGCTTTCTGAGGTTCAACACAACCTATTATGTTATAATCTCTAGCATCTTCAAGAGTAAGCCCTCTGCTTACCAAGGCCGGAATAATAACTTCATCGTTGTAGTATGCCGGAAAACCTATGCCTGTCCTTGTGAGTTCTGCCGCTTTAATCATAAAATCGTGAGGCGTTTTATTCCATATTCTTACAGAGAAGGACGGTTGCGGCAAAAACACATGCATTGTTGCCTGTATTGTCATAAAAGAAAGATCATTTGTAGCATCAAGTCCCTCTTTATCCTGACCTCCTGCTATTAAATTCTGGAACAAACTGTAACCTGCAAATCCTTCGGATGATGCCGCATCTCTGCATTTGTTAAGGTCATTTAACTTAACCCATATGCAATCAATGAGTTCCTGTGCAAAATCGGGAGTTATCTTTCCCATATCCAAATCCTTCTTAAAATATGGATACATATATTGGTCAAATCTTCCCGGAGAAATTGAATGTCCGCTCGACTCGGTCTGCAAAAGCATTTGAATAAACCAAAAAGACTGACAAGCCTCATAAAAACTTTCGGCTCCGTTTTCAGGAACTTTGCCGCAATTTTCCGAAATAACCAGGAGTTCATTTTTTCTCTGTTCATCAGTCTCTTTTTCTGCCATTTCTTTTGCCAAAGAAGAATATCTTTTTGCGTAATCAATAGCCGCTTTAAGGCTGACCGCAGCACTCTTTAAAAACGCAGATTTTCTTGCATAATCGCTATCACCTGCATTGCATTTTTCAAGTTCATCAATAACTTCCTTTAAGATTCCCTTTAATCCCACCTTAAGCACTTTTCCGTAGTCTACCGTGACATGTCCGACGCCGTTATAAAAGTAATTACCAGGTGTGAACATATTGTGTTCAATCGCCTTTAATGTCTCAGGAGCCATATAGGATGTAGCAAGTTCGCTCGTTGTTTTGCCTTTCCAGTAAGGATATACTTTTCTGAGTCTTTCCTTAGTTTCATCTGAAATATAGAAAGGATCAGCCTTTCTGGTTGCAACAGTGTCAAACTCATTTTCTAACCATTCATAAGAAAATTCAGGAAAAGTCTGGCATCCCCTCGGTGCCTTCGTTGCACTTCCGACTATAAGTTCAAGAGGTCTTATCGTAATAGGAATATTGTCTAAAATATTCTTAAACGCCAATGCTCTTCTCTCTATAACAGGACAGCCTTCGGTCTTCATATAACTTTCAGTTAAAAGTTCTGCCCGGTCTGCTTCAATCTCCGGCATTTTTTCAAATAAATGCTCAACGAGTTTTGTTATTCTCTCTGTTTTTTTGCAGTTATAATCCGTATAGTTTCTCATTCCATTCCCTCCAAAGCGATTTTTTCAAGTTCGCTCACTATATCAGTTATCTCATATTTAGCAATTCTTTTTATTTCCATAGGTGCATTTTTCATAACATAACTTCCCCTACCGCACCTTAGCAATCCGGTATCATTATAATTGTCACCAAACACATAGGTGTTGTTATAACTTATTTCTTCTTCATTTTTTATATATTCAATTCCGTTCTTCTTGTCAGTACATATCCCTATGTAATCATGCCACAGCCCATTATCGTATATTTTTCTGAACAGTCTGTTGTTACTTATATATTTGTCCGTTTTTTCAAGCGTTTCTGCCGTATACCCATACAAAGATATTTTGTATATTTCTTCTTTTATTTCATCAGGTGAATTTATTTCTATAAAACTTTTATCTTGGGCAATTCTTTCACCGCAGTTTATCAAATAATTATTGCAGAGCCCGTAATAAACCGCAGTACAATTTTTACCGCTGAGTTTGTAAAATTTCCTGATTTTATCATTATCCAATGGATGGGAAAACATAAGTCTGTCTTTATAGCAAACTGCCGAACCGTCCAGGATTACAAAATATATTCTATCTTTAACGCTGTCAAAAAGTTTTAAAAGTTCGCCGTATGTCCGTCCGCTTGATACAGCAAACACATTTTTGTCGGAAATTGTTTTGATAAGTTCCAATATACGCCTATCTATGACCGTGTTATTCATATTAAGAAGTGTCCCGTCCACATCACATACGACAAGTTTTTTCATATTGGCATTACCTTTCCGAATCATTCTATTTATATATTACAACATCGATCCCCAAAAGTCAATAACAAACAAAGAAAAAACCACAAAAAACAACAAAAATAAATTCTTTAAAGAAAATTTCATAATTTCTGAACTTTTTTCTATTGACAAATTGTGTCCTATGTATTAAAATTAACAATGAAGGATGAGTATATTTTTTATTAGGGAGAGATATATGAGATGAAAAAGATAGTTAGTTTAATTTTATCATTGGTATTAGTATTGTCACTTGTAACTGTTGCATCTGCCGACACCACAAATTCATTGGCAGTTGAACTTTACAATCTGACCCTTAAGACAGGAACGGATATTGATATCACTTCAGTAATAAAGGCGAACAATTCAGCTGAATTCACCGTTACATATGCAACTGATAAAGTAACTTCTGATTCAAATGTTGCAATAGTTGTTTACAAAGCAGATGCTGCCGGTGCAGTTCCTACTGAAGAAAATATCGTTTATATTGATCAGTTTAAACACAGTGACGGTTCTTTCAGTTTTCCGCTCAAAAGCGATGTTGCTGACGGAAAGTATATAATTCTTATGGGTGCAACAGGACTTGAAGTTGCAGGCAGAGCAGAATTTGATACTTTTTCAGATGTTGAACCAAGTGTTTCATTCGGTGATGTTAACACCGATGGTAAAGTAAGCACAATTGACGCTGTTATGACTATTCAAAGAGTTGCAAATATGAGAGAACTTGCTGCAGATCAGATTGCTGCTGCCGATGTTGATCAGAGCGGTTTGATTGATATGAAAGATGTTCTTGACATTATGCTTTACTCGGTTGGAAAAATCAACAAACTTCCTACTGAAAAAGCAACAATCGCTTCATACGATGATTAATGGCTGTTAGACAATTAAAAGGGACTGCGTCAAGCAGTCCCTTTTTTTATTAAATCACTTATTCATATACCAAAATACTTTTAGTTTACCGCGTTAATAGGCTTACCTTCTATAAAACATTCAAGATTTTTATATACTAGTTTTACAAGTCTTTGTCTTGCCTCTAACGATGCCCACGCAATGTGAGGTGTTATCGTACAGTTGTCCGAACATTTTAACGGGCAGTTTTTCTCCATAGGTTCTTTTGTCAAAACATCAAGTCCGGCCGCAAATATCCTCTTATCTTTTAATGCTTTTGCCAATGCCGCCTCGTCAATCGTTCCGCCTCTCGATGTATTTATAATTACTGTGTTTTCTTTCATATGAGAAATGGCGTCCTCGTTTATCATTTTTTCAGTTTCAGATGTCAATGGACAATTTAAACTGATTACATCAGATTTCTCAAAGAGTTCCGTCTTTGACACAAAAGTATATTCGGATTTCTCGGGAATTGTTCTCGTATTCACAATGACTTTCATACCAAATGCCTTTGCTACTTCTGCAACCTTCTTTCCGATGCTCCCAAAACCTACTATTCCCATAGTCTTACCTGAAAGTTCAATAATAGGATAAGGAAAGTACGAAAATGTAGGACTCAAAATCCACTCCCCGTTTCTAACTGATTTTGCATATTTATCTGTAGAAGTGCTTATTTGCAAAAGCAATGCAAAAACCTGCTGAACCACAGAATCGGTTGAATAGTTTGGAGCATTACAGACAACTATTCCCCGTTTTCTTGCATATAATGTATCAACATTATTGTAACCTGTAGCAAAAAGTCCGATATATTTTAAATTTGGACACTTGTTAATTATATCTTTCGTGATTATTGCTTTGTTCAATATAACTGCATCAGCCTCACCTATATTTTCTGCAACCAATTCATTTTCCATTGCATCAAAATACTTCACATTTCCTAATTTGTCAAAAACAGATAAATCGATATCACCTATACTTACAGTATTTTGATCTAATATTACAATATTCATTTTCCTCACCTCTATTCCAAAATTATACTCTGACCGATAAATGATGTCAATCACTAAACTAAATATTTAAAAATTTTCTAAGACCCCTTGAATTTTTCTACAATATGTGCTAAAATATACTTTGTAGTTTGCTTGTTAACCTTGATAAACTTTTATAAGGTTAAATTTGTAAATTCCATAATCATTCGGAGAGGTATCGAAGTGGTCATAACGGGGCTGACTCGAAATCTCGTTACAATCTCTAAAATTTAATATGGACAGGTATCGAAGTGGTCATAACGGCCCTGACTCGAAATCAGGTAGTCGCGCAAGCGGCTCGTGGGTTCGAATCCCACCCTATCCGCCAGAAAGTTCCGCCGCGCTCCCAGCAGGAGTGCGGCGGATTTTTTCTATCTAGCCGCATGGACGATCTACTGCTATTTTTGTAAAGATGACAGGTATTTTCGATAATATCTGACAAACATTGTAACTGTTGCGGTACATGCCAGTGTATCTGTAATCGGCTCTGCAAGGTAAACGGCAACGACCGGGTCCGGCAATATAAGAGGCAGCAAAAGAATCAGTGGTACTAATAAAAATACTTTACGCACAAGCGCAAGAAACAGGGATGTTTTTGCGTTTTCCAAAGCCACAAACATGATGAAGCTTGGCTGCTATCTGTTCATGGCAATTGTCGGTCTCATTGGGTTTATGAATCTGGCAAACACCATGAT
>CAKSDT010000113.1 GCA_934446135.1 uncultured Clostridia bacterium | reverse complement strand
TCCGTTAGCACACTCACTTTGTGCTATTTCATTTTCGTGATGCGGAAACATAAGATCTTTTCCGCCGCTATGTATATCTATCGTATTGCCAAGGTACTTCATAGACATTGCAGAGCACTCTATATGCCATCCCGGTCTTCCCATTCCCCATGGGCTTTCCCATGCCGGTTCTCCCGGTTTCTGCTTTTTCCAAACGGCAAAATCAAGAGGTTCTCTCTTTGACTCGTTAACATCAACCCTGGCTCCGCTCATAAGTTCATCAAGCGGTTGCTTAGACAACTTACCATATTCTTTAAACTTCAATGTCGAAAAGTATACATCGCCATTTACTTCATACGCATAACCTTTATCTATAAGAGTTGAAACAAGTTTTATTATATCATCAATATGCTCTGTTGCTCTCGGGTGAACGGTTGCCGGTTTTATTCCAAGTCCTTTTGCATCTTTGAAATACTCCTCTATAAACCTGTCTCCCAGTTCTTTCACAGTAATTCCTATTTCATTTGCTTTGTTAATCATTTTATCATCAATATCCGTAAAATTCTGAACAAAGTTCACCTTATATCCTATATATTCAAGATATCTTCTTAAAACATCAAAAATTATAAACGGCCTCGCATTTCCGAGATGAAAATAATTATAAACTGTAGGTCCGCAAGAATAAATATTAACGACCCCGCTATGCAAAGGGATAAAATCCTCTTTAGTTTTAGTCATAGAATTATAAATTCTCATTTTTACACGCCTTTCCAAAACATTTAAGACATTACTTCTAAAAATACTGCATTTCAGATATCATCAACCTATTGTAACACACTTTATAAAAAAACTCAACACAACATACCAATTTATTTATATAAATATTTTTCAAAATGTCTTTACATCGAACAAATGTTCGGTTATAATATATATGAGGTGTTATTATGCAAAGAATTATTTTTCATATAGATGTAAACTCTGCCTTCCTTTCGTGGAGTGCAGCAGACAGAATTAAAAAGGGGATTTATCCGGACTTAAGAGAAATTCCGTCCGTTATCGGCGGAAACAAAAAGGAACGAAAAGGTATTGTCTTAGCGGCATCTATACCGGCTAAGCAACTTGGTATAAAAACCGGTGAAAAACTATACAATGCTATGGAAAAATGCGAAAATCTTATTACAATAAAACCGGATTTTGCGATTTACTCCGAATCTTCAAGAACAATGAAAGAAATATGTGAAAGGTTTTCCCCAACCGTGGAAATGTTTTCGATAGACGAACTTTTTTTGGACTATACAAATATGGAAATGCACTTTGGTTCGCCTTTATCAGGTGCCGCAAAAATTCAAGAAGCAATATTTAAGGAACAGGGAGTTACTGTGAATATAGGAATATCAGAAAATAAACTATTAGCAAAAATGGCATCGGATTTTGAAAAGCCAAATAAAATACACACCCTTTTTCAAAGTGAAATCAAATCTAAAATGTGGCCTCTGCCAATTTCGGATTTATTAATGATAGGCAGAAAAACAAGTGCAAAACTGGAATCGTTGGGAATCAAAACAATTTACCAACTTGCCGAAGCCGATGATGATCTTCTTGAGTTTCACTTTAAATCGCAAGGTAAAATCATGAAGGCGTATGCAAACGGAATTGACCTTTCAAATGTAAAAAATTTTAAGGAAAAAGAAAAAAGTATCAGCAATGGTACTACACTTTTTAAAAATGCCGATTCTCCACATGACGCATATCCTATATTGTTGTCTCTTTGCGAAAAAATAACATATAGGCTGCGAAACAACGGTTTCAGTTGTAACCATCTAACATTATACCTCAAAGATAAAAATTTTGTAACAAGAAGCGAGTGTATGAGTTTCACCCATCCGGTAAGTTCAACAAACGACCTCTTTAATTTTTCAAAAATCCTTATAAATCGATTATTTGATAATATTCCGATAAGAGCAATCACCTTGGCAGTAAGCAAATTTTCAGATATGGATACCCGTCAATGCAACTTTTTTGACGATTCTTATGATGAAAAAGCAGAAGCCGTAGAAAAAAGTGTATACGAAATAAGAAAAACTCATGGCTACTTAGCTGTAACAAGAGCATCACTCCTGAATAATATCACCGCAATCTCATTAGCAAAAGAATCAGTGCCAGGGCTTTCATCAAAACTATAAAAATCATAAATTTTAATGTTGCATTTTTATAAAATATAATATATACTATATTTGCTATACAGTATAACAATATTGATATATGATTATAAGTGCACTTTAAGTGCACTTGAAAAGAAAGGAATTCAAATATGTATAAATTTAATAATGCAAAAAAGGAGATTACATTTGAAGAGTACAACCCTCCTACTCCATGGATGAATTATTTTTCAAACGGAACATTTCACACCATGATGTCTCAGGCGGGCGGCGGTGTTGCATTTTACAAATCCCCGCAGATATGGAGAATTAATCATTATAGGTTCTTTCATTTGCCAACTGACAGAAGCGGGTTTTACACATACATAAAAGATGGAGATGAATATTGGACACCTACAAATGAGCCTTGCCGTACAAAACCTCAAAAATGGCAATCAACACACGGAATGGGTTACTCTAGATTTGAGGCCGAAAGAAACGGTCTTTCTGCAAAATCGTTGTATTTTGTGGGGGAATATGAAAATGCTCTTATCTGGAATATAACACTTAAATCTGATACCGACAGAAAAATATCACTTTTCCCGTATGTAGAACTCGGCATGATGGAATTTATGAGGGAATTACAGTGGCAATGTTATAACAAGCATCAATTGTCTGTTTATAATATGGGCGAAACACTCGTCTATAAATACGGAGTTGAAAATCAACCAAAACCGGATGAAACACCATTGGTATATTTTGCGGCAAATTATCCGATTTCAGGATTTGACTGCGACAGAGATGAATTTGTTGGCTCGTACAGAAGCGAGGAGAATCCGAAAAATATTGAAAGCGGAAAATGCACAAATTCTACACTTTATGGCGGAGATCCGTGTTTCGCACTTCAACTTGATGTAGATCTCAAAGCCGGTGAAGAAAAAACAATCAATGTATTTTTAGGAACCGCTATGACTGAAGATGAGATACAAAGGAGCGTCAATAACTGCAGACAAGATGATTTTGTTGAAAAATCATTCAAAAAATTAATCGAACATTGGAATACTCATCTTAACAAATTCCAATGCGAAATACCTGATAAAGACGCAGAAACTATGATTAACATTTGGAACCCTTATCAGGCAGAAAGAAATTTTCAGTTTTCAAGAAATATAAGTTATTATGCAACCGGTACTTTCAGAGGAGTTGGTGTCAGGGATACCGCACAAGATATTCTGTCAATGATTCCTTTTGATTTAAGGCGTGCAAAGGATAAATTAAACCTTCTTTTCACTCAGCAATACAAAGACGGACATACAAACCACTATTGTTTCCCCACAGAAGGATGGGAACCGTTAGCAAGAATACATTCCGACAATCACCTTTGGCTTGTAATGACAACTTACCATATTGTCATTGAAGAAGGAAACTTAAATTATCTTGATGAAACAGTTCCTTACTATGACGGCGGTGAAGATACTGTTTGGAATCACATTAAAAAATCTATTGATTTCACAATGGCAAACTTAGGTTCATACGGCTTTCCTCTCATGCTTTCTTCCGACTGGAATGATATGCTGTATAAAGTATGCCGAAACGGTAAAGGAGAAAGTATTTGGACTTCCATGCAATTCGGAACCGTTTTAAGACAAATTGCTGAACTTGCAAAACTTAAAGGTGAAGATAACGAAAAATATCTCTCGATATATGAAGAACAGAAAAAACTTATTAATAGCGTTGCTTGGGACGGCGAATGGTACAGAAGATGTATAACTGACAACGGTACTTTTATCGGTTCAAAAGAGGAACCACAGGCAAAAATATGGCTTAATACACAAAGTTGGGCTGTTATTTCAGGAATGGGCGACAAAGCAGAAATTGCAATGAACAGTGTTAAAACTTATCTCGACACCGAATTGGGTATAAAGAAAATCCATCCGTCAATGAAAGATTATCCAACAAAAGAAGATCCTCTTACATATTATAACACCGGCTGCGGTGAAAACGGAAGTGTGTTCTGCCACGCAAACACTTGGGCAATCATAGCTGAATGTATGTTGAAAAGACCGGGGTATGCTTATAAATATTATCATCAACTGTTACCTATGATTGCACAGAAAAAAGCGGGTGAATGGAGATATAAAGCGGAACCTTATGTATATTCATCAAATATTTTCGGACCTGAGAGCGATAAATTCGGACTCGCAAATGTTTCCTGGCTTTCAGGAACTGCTGCGTGGATGTATATTGCAGCAACCCAATATATATTGGGTGTAAGGGCAAAATGGGATGGATTGGAAATTGATCCATGTATGCCGTCAGACTGGAAAGAAGTAAAAATAACAAGGAAGTTCAGAGATTGTATTTACAATATTACAATCAAAGACGGTGGAAAATATACATTTATACCGCATATCGCTGGAAGAAAAACTTTTGATATTGTAATTGAAAAATAATAAAGATGTAATTAGCATCTGCACTTTAATTGAAGATGCTTTTTATATAAAGAAATACCACCCGAATAACGGGTGGATATCTATTAACATTCATTAGCAACAGGCTCTTTTACAACTTCTAGTTTTGAAACCGAAATTTCATATGCAGTTTTTTCTACCGAACCTTCTTCTGTTTTCTTCTGGTATATACGGCTTTGTATTCTGCCTGTTATCTTTATATTGTCTCCAACCTCAAGCTTTCCGGCAAAACGTGCATTTCTGCCCCATACAATACACGGTATGTAATCGGATTTATTATAAGCCCTGTTTACAGC
>CAKSDT010000112.1 GCA_934446135.1 uncultured Clostridia bacterium | reverse complement strand
GATTATATCAGCAATTTCCTCTTTCAATATTTTTTCCGCTGCTTCAAAGGTTCTTCTGTCCATAGATTCCGGCAAAACTACTGTTTTCTTATCTGCTTTTGCACGCTGCTTTATTCTTTCCAAAAACGCACTCATCTGTTTTCCTCCTAAATTTTCTTATTTAACCACACTATTATATACCTATTTTTTTTATTTTTCAATAGTATTTTCGCGATTTTTATGGTATAATGTAATAAAAAAAAGAATGGAACAGAAAAAAATGAAGATTTTAGGCATTATTGCAGAATATAATCCGTTTCACAACGGTCATAAATATCACATAAACAAATCTAAAGAAATAATAAACCCTGATTATACTATTGCTGTGATGAGCGGTAATTTTGTCCAAAGAGGAGAACCGGCAATTTTTGATAAATGGACAAGGGCTAAATTTGCTGCAGAAAACGGAATTGATGCCGTTATAGAACTTCCTGTTGAATTTTCTCTCTCAACAGCAGAAAGGTTTGCTTTCGGAGGTGTATCTCTCCTAAACGATTTGTGTATAACACACATTTCATTCGGTACCGAAAATTCTATCGATGAAATAACTGATATATTTAACAAGTTTTCGCATAACGAAAAAAAAATAACATTATTATCAAAAAACAGTCACAATTATCTTAAGTCAAGAGATGAAATATTAGGTTGTGATTCTGTACTGAAATTCTCCAATAACATCCTGGGATTTGAATATTTAAAAGCACTGAAAAAATTAAAGTCTGAAATTATCCCAATAGCAATCAAAAGATATGGGGCAGACCATGACAGTATGGATACAAAAAATGGTATAGCGAGTGCATCTTTTTTAAGATACAACTTAACTGATGTCGAAGTATCAAAGTTTTCTCCCTGTTGTTTTGACAACCTTACTCCCGTCACTAAATCGTTATTCTCTGATTTGATAAATTATAAAATAATTTCATCAGATATACAAAAACTTGCCCAAATTGCCGAAATTCGTGAGGGACTTGAAAACAGAATTTACAAATATGGTTTGTTAAATCTTGATGTTAATACACTTATAGAAAGTGTTAAATCGAAAAGGTATACATATACTGCTATAAGTCGGATACTTTTTCAAATACTTTTAGATATCAAAAAAAATGACCTTAACTGTAAACCGCTATATGCAAGAGTCCTTGCAGCAAACAAAAAAGGAACTGAATTCCTAAATACAGTTAAGCATAATACAAAAATCCCCCTCATAACAAAACCATCATCCATTTACAATTTTGATAGAGGCATAATAAAACAGGCCGAAAAGGACTTTCTTGCAACTGATATCTATAAAATCGTTACAAGATCAAAAAAAACAGGAAAAGTTGATCTTACAACCTCTCCTGTAATACTTAAATAATTATTTTTTAATCTTACTCCAATATTCTTTATAAGCATTTTCTGTTTTATTGTCACACGGATTATAATACACTTTGTTTTTCAGAACATCCGGAAGATATTGCTGATCAACATAATGGTTTTCATAATTGTGAGGATATTTATATTCAATTCCTCTTCCGAGTTTTGTCGCACCTTTATAATGAGAATCTTTTAAGTGAATAGGAACATCTCCTATATCCGAAGTGTTTACAGCACTTAAAGCAGCACTCACCGCATTTACTGCCGAGTTTGACTTTGGTGCATTTGCTAAAAGTAAGACAGCCTCTGAAAGTGGTATTGCCGCCTCCGGAAATCCTAATTGAAGAGCAGCATCGCAACAGGATTTAACAATAGTAATGGCAAGCGGATATGCAAGTCCAACATCTTCCGCTGCTATAACCAAAAGTCTTCTGATTATCGACTGTAGATCTCCGGCTGCAATAAGCCGTGCTAAATAGTGAACAGCAGCATCAGGATCGCTTCCTCTTATAGATTTCTGAAATGCAGAAAGTACATCATAATGATTATCACCGTCTTTGTCATATTTAAGACCGCTTCTCTGCGTGCACTCTTCAGCATCCTGAACGGTAATAATCACTTCCCTATTGTCATCACACTTGCTTATAAACGCCAATTCGAGTCCGTTAAGTGCCTTTCTCACATCGCCGTTTGATACATTTGAAAAGTGTTCCAAAGCGGCATCATCAAGTGAAATGATTTTAGAATATTCCTTTTCAAGTTCCTTTACACCACGCTTAATTGCCGCTGCAATATCATTCGGCTCCAAAGGTTTAAATTCAAAAACACTGCACCTTGAAAGCAGAGCCGGGTATATATAAAAATACGGGTTTTCCGTTGTGCTTGCTATTAAAGTAACCATCCCATTTTCAATAACTTCCAGGAGCGACTGTTGCTGACGCTTGTTGAAATTTTGAATTTCATCAAGATAAAGCAGGACTCCGTCACGACCGGAGAAAGTATCTAAATCTTTTATTATTGACTTGACATCAGAAACAGAACAGTTTGTAGCATTTAGTTTGTAAAATTTTTTGTTTGTTTTCTTGGACAGAATATTTGCGACTGTTGTTTTACCAACACCTGAAGGACCGTAAAAAATTAAATTTGGTATAAACCCAGAATTTAAAATCTTATAAATGATTTTTCCTTCTCCTATCAATTCTTTTTGTCCTGCAACTTCAGACAATTCTTGCGGCCGTATTCTGTCGGCTAACGGACTTAACAAATAATCAACCCCTCTTTGATACTGTCATAATTATATAATTAAATCAGTTTTTTTTCAATACCCTGTTTATTTTTTTAATAAAATATGTTAAAATATTTCAGGTGATATTATGAATAACAAAGAATATGTAGAAAAACTGAATGATATTTTGGAAAATGAATATCCTGCCGCAAAATGTTCGCTTGTAACAGAAACACCATTGCAACTGCTTATTGCAACACAACTTTCAGCACAATGCAAAGATGAAAGAGTGAATATGGTTACTAAAGATTTATTTGCCAAATACGAAACTGCTGAGGATTTTGCAAATGCAGACATCTCTGATATAGAAAGCATTATTAAATCACTTGGATTATACAGAAATAAGGCAAAAAACATTGTTGTATGTTGTAAAAAAATTGTTAATGAATTTGATGGTAAGGTACCCTCAACCATGCAGGAACTTTTAAAATTAGACGGCACAGGCAGAAAAACTGCAAACTTGGTCTTAGGAGATGCTTTCGGAATCCCGGGTATAGTTGTTGATACACATATGATAAGACTTTCCAACAGAATGGGCCTTACAAAAAACACCGATCCCGTAAAAATCGAATATGAACTAAAAAAGAAAATACCGTCTGAAATACAAACGGCATTTTGTCATCGCATTGTTTTGCACGGTAGGAAATACTGCACTGCGTCAAAACCAAATTGTGAAGCGTGTCCCTTAAATTCTATATGTCCGAAAATTTCATTCTCAAACAAAAAATCTTCCAAAGGAAAATAGGCCATATCCGTATCTCTTATCGTGTCCTTGATTGTTAAGACAATCCGCATACATATCAATTATAAGTCCCACCTCAGAGGGACTTAACTTACGCCCAAATCTGATTTTAGCTTTACCCTGAAGAATTGCCGCAGCACCTGAGATTAACGGTGTTGCCATTGAGGTGCCGCTCAAAATTGCATATCCGCCGTTCTTATATGTAGACAAAACCTCTTTACCTACTGCCGCAACCTGTGCTTCTTTTCCGCACGAACTGAAATCCGCAGCATTCTTTTTTATATCTACAGCGGTAACCGCAATTACTTCATCAAACTTGGCGGGGTAACCGATATTGCTATTTATAAAACAATGAGGTCCGTCATTGCCAGCCGCAGCTACCAAAGTAATACCTTTATCATAGCAATACCTCATAATGCTCTGTTCTTTTTCAGAGGTTTCCTTTGAAGAAAATGACATATTAATTACATCAACATCATTTTCTGCAAGCCATTTTATTGCATTTACCACATTATCTGTTTCTGCAGTTCCTGATACATCAAATGCCTTTGCAACATAAAGATCGCATTTAGGTGCTACACCTATTATACCAAGTCCGTTTCTCCTCGCACCTATACATCCGGCAACATGAGTTCCGTGTCCTACTTCATCAGAATTACTGTTGTCCCCTGTAAAATTCTTATATGCCTTAATCGCATCTTTTAAATCAGGATGATTCTCATCAATTCCGGTATCTACTATTCCTACCTTAACCCCCTCTCCCATCGTTTCTTTCCACTCATATGTTACTCCAAGCATTTTAATGCACATATCAACCGTTTCGCTCATCTCAGAAACCTTTTTGATTTCTTTATAATCAGACAACTTATACAAAATAACACCCCTTTACACAGTATATGTCAGAAGGTGTTATTAGTGTTATTTGCTATTGTTTAAAGTCTGAATAGTCGAGTCGCAAATCTTCATTGCAAGTTTTTTCAAATAATTATCATCCATAAGTTTTGTCATATCACCTGAGTTTGACATAAAGGCATTTTCTACAATAATGGATGGCATATTTGACTTACCTATAACAATATATCTGCTGTTATCAATAAGTCCTCTCTTTTCTGCTCCTAAAGATGCTATCGCTTCGTAATAGTAATTTGCCCATGTCTTGTTTGAAATTTTTTCAAAAGCAGGTGTCGAATCTGAATAATAAACCTGAACGCCTGATGTTTCCGGGTTGGAAGACGCATTATTATTAATGAAAGATAAACCAGCTGATTTAATTAAACCAATTGTAATTTTGGAAGAAGAATAAAAATAATAGCACAAATGTTGTATTTCCTCCACGGCTGTGCTATACTGTGGGGGAAGCAGAGAGGACTTACTGACACATGGCAAAACGCGAGAAAAAAGAAACCTTCCGTACCTCCATCGGCGGTCAGGCGCTTATTGAGGGCATCTTAATGCGAGGGCCGGAAAAGCAGGCCATTGTGGTCCGGGC
>CAKSDT010000111.1 GCA_934446135.1 uncultured Clostridia bacterium | reverse complement strand
ATGTAATCCTGTCCTTAAATTTTATTCTGGAAGAACTAAATCAGTAAAACATAACAGAATAAATTTACCAAAAAGGCAGGAAGAACAAAAAGTTTTTTCTGTCTTTTTTTATGAGTATATTGTAAAATTTGGCTGATTGTGGTATACTTAAACCAAATAAGCAAATATGTGTTTAGAGAAAGGTTATGATATACTATGACAAAAATTGACATTTTTTCAGGATTTTTGGGAGCCGGCAAAACGACGCTTATTAAGAAACTTATAAGTGAAAGTTACAAAGGTGAGAAAATTGTTCTTATCGAAAACGAATTCGGTGAAATAGGTATTGACGGCGGATTTTTAAAAGATGCAGGAATTGAAATAACAGAAATGAATTCAGGCTGTATTTGCTGCAGTCTTGTAGGTGATTTCGGAGAAGCACTTAAAAAGGTACTTACCGAGTTCAAACCTGACAGAATTTTAATTGAACCGTCGGGAGTCGGAAAATTAAGCGATGTTATCCGTGCTGTGGAAAAAGTTGTGACTGATGATGTCAAAATCAGCGGTTTTACAACTGTTGCTGACGCTTCGAAATGCAAAATTTATATCAAAAACTTTGGTGAATTCTATAATGACCAGATTGAGCACGCTTCCTGCATAGTTTTGAGCAGAACAGGCGATATTTCTGAGGAAAAAATCAAAACCGCAGTTGAACTTTTAAGAAATATAAACAAAGACGCTGTAATAGTTACCACTCCTTGGGATGAACTTTCGGGAAAACAACTTCTTGATGCGATTGAGGGAACCTCTACCTTAGACAGTATTTTAGATGAACTTAAAGAAGAGGAAGATGTATGCCCCGAGTGCGGACATCATCATGACCACGATCACGAGCATCATCACGACCACGATCACGAGCATGAACATAATCATGATGAATGCGGCTGCGGTCACGAGCATCACCATGACCATGGCCACGGCCATGATCATCACCACCATCATGCAGACGATGTGTTTACAAGTTGGGGAAGAGAAACCACTAAGAAATTTACTAAGGAAGAATTGGAAAGCAAATTGGAAAAACTTTCAAAATTTGAGGTTTACGGAATGATTCTCCGTGCAAAAGGAATTGTCGAAGGTACGGACGGAAAGTGGCTCCACTTTGACTATGTTCCGTCTGAAATTTCCGTAAGGACAGGAAGTGCGGACATAACAGGAAGAATTTGCGTAATAGGTTCAAAAATCGATGAAGAAGAAATTGCAGAACTTTTCGGGGTGAACTGATATGGGAAAAATAGAGATACCTGTATATTTGTTTTCGGGATTTCTTGATTCGGGCAAGACTAAGTTTATTCAGGAAACAATGGAAGACAGAAGATTTAACATAAGAGAGCCTATTCTTTTGCTTGCGTGCGAGGAAGGCGAGGAAGAGTATGATAAAGAAAAATTCACTTCAAAAAAGGTGTTTATTGAGTATCCTGAAAGCGAGGAAGAAATAAATCCCTTAAATCTTTCGGAACTTGCCTCAAAATACAGTGCAAGGACGGTTATAATCGAATATAACGGTATGTGGAATATAAACACGCTTTATCAGAGCATACCGGGAAACTGGATAATTTATCAGGAAATGATGTTTGCTGAGGCAGAAACATTTCCTGCATTCAACCGCAATATGAGGAACCTGGTTGTAGATAAACTTCAGAATCCCGAACTTGTTGTGTTTAACAGGTGTACCGATAAAACCGATATAATGGAACTTCATAAAATAGTAAGGGGTGTTTCCAGAAAGCCTCAGATAATATACGAAATGAAAGACGGCACTATACGCCCCGATGAAATAGAAGATCCGCTTCCGTTTGATATTAATGCTGATATAATTGAAATAGAAGATAGGGATTTTGCACTCTTTTACCGTGATTTGGTTGAAGAAATGCCTAAATATGACGGGAAAAAAGTTAAATTCAAGGGAATAGTTGCAACAGATAAAAGACTTCCTGCCGGAAGTTTTGCAATAGGGAGGCATGTAATGACCTGTTGTGTTGAAGATATTTCATATAAGGCTTTGGCGGCAATAAACAGTCCGATTACAGACCTTGAAAAGAAAGATTGGGTTATAATTACCGCTAAAATAAGAATTGATAAAAACAAACTTTATAGGGGAAAAGGACCTGTTCTTGATATAATTGATATCAAAAGGTGCGACCCGCCTGAAGAAGAGGTTGCAACATTTTATTAATTTAAGAGGTGTTTTTAATGAAGACCAAAACCAATATTATCGCACTGCTTGTTGTTATTATGTGCCTTACGGCATGTGGACAGAGTGCTTCAAAAAAGACAGTCGGCATTACAGTTGATTTTGGGAACGGAACAACAAAAAGTTACAGTTATACAACCGAAAGAGAAAATTTAGGCGACCTTTTAACAGACGAAAAATTAATCGAGGCAACAAAAGGTCAGTATGGGTTGTTTATAACCGCAGTAGACGGAGTAAAGGCAGACGAAAGCAAGGAGCAATGGTGGAAAATCACAAGAGACGGCGAAATGGTTCTAACCGGTGTGAGCACAACAGTTCTTCGGGACGGGGATAAATTTGAACTTACTTTGGAAACGGGATATAATACTTCAAAATAAGTACAAACACCTCCGTGTTTGATATGATGTAAATATTGAATCGGAGTGTTGCAAGCCGATTAGCGGCTTGCCCTTATGATATAATATTTACAAAACCGGTACAAACACCTCCGTGTTTGATATGATGTAAATATTGAATCGGAGTGTTGCAAGCCGACTGACGGCTTGCCTGGATGTTATAATAATTAAATTTGAGCCGCATATAATAAAAAGGGCGGTGATATTGTGGATAGAATAGAACTTTGTTTGCAAAAATACAGGAAATGGTGCAGAAACATAGGGATTTCCACGGTTTCGGACCTTAACCGAATCATAGAGGACGGGGAGGTTAATTACCTTGTTAATGTCAGTGAAATATGGCATGAGCAGAATATTTCCGAAATTGCAAACTATATAAGGAACAATATAGATACAAAAAAACTTATTTTAATAAGCGGACCTTCATCTTCGGGCAAAACATCTTTTGCAAACCGCTTAAAACTTCATCTTAAAGTTTCGGGTGTAAATGCTGTTTCTATTTCTCTTGATAACTACTATCTTCCAAGAGAACAAATTCCGCCCGGCAGTGACGGGAAACCCGATTATGAGATTCCGGAGGCACTTGACCTTGAAAGGTTTAACCGCAATATTTCCGATCTTATCGAGGGCAGGGAAGTTATAATGCCGATTTACAGTTTCGGATACAGGCCCAATTCGGAATATTCGCTTTCACTATTTGAAAATGATGTAATAATAGTTGAAGGGCTTCACGCTTTAAACCCTGTTATTGCAGGCGATTTGCCGCTTTATAATAAGTATAAAATATATTGTTCGGCACTTACCGCTCTTACAAATGATGACGGTTCTAAAATCCGTTCGAGGACGAATAGGCTTATAAGGCGGCTTATAAGGGATTACAGTTTCAGAAATTCTACACCTGAATTTACATTCGATATATGGCAGAATGTTGAACAAAGTGCCGCAAAGTACATTTTTCCGTTTACTGATGAGGCAGATGTTGTCTTTAATTCGTCGCTTTTGTATGAATTTTCTGTTTATAAAAAGCACATACTTAAACTTTTAACAGATTATGACGGACAGACAGGAATGGAACACAAAGACGAAATACTTAATCTAATGGATAAAGTTATCGGAATTGATGACGCCTATGTTCCGGGATCCTCACTTGTAAGAGAATTTATCGGCGGAAGTTCGGTTATATAATTATAAAAAACATTCAAAAGTTATTGACATATCCTTTTAGTTATGCTAAAATATGAATGTTGTAAGCCGATGTGGCGGAACTGGCAGACGCACAGGACTTAAAATCCTGCGAGGGTTAAACCTCGTACCGGTTCGATTCCGGTCATCGGCACCACAAAATAAGCACACACCAAAGGGTGTGTGCTTATTTTGTGTTACAGATACAAAGGAAGCGAACGCCGAAGGCAGTTCGTCGTAACGGTAATTTCCGGCCGATAATTTCTGGGCGATAATTTCTGGACAGTAATTTTGAAGCAGCAATTTTGGATCAGCGATTTTGGGGCAGTAATTTCGGAACAGCAATTTACAAAAAATAAAAAAGCGGACTTAAAGTTAGAGTCCGCTCAAAATTCATATTAATTATTCGTTTTGGTTTGCATATATTGGAGTTCGTCCTGTTCAAGTGCAATATCATTTGCGATTTTATATGCAATGTTGAAATCATATTTTGTAAAAACCTTATTCTTTATAAGAGTATCAGAAAGAGTATTGCCGGAATTTTTCACGGTACAATTAAGTGCGTTATAACACATTGCGATAAGGTCGGCCCTTTTAAAATCGGAAGTGTTTACGCTTTCATCGATCAAACCCTTTTTTTCGGCAAAACTTAGGGCATTTTGGTATTCGAAATCTCCATCCTTTTCGCTTAAACCCAATGACCTCAGCAAAAATGCTGCTGCCATTTGCGAAGTTACGGGATTAGATGTTCCGAATGTTTCACCGTCTATTCCTACGCAAAGACCTGTATTGTAACCGTAACCGATGTAATGGCCTGCCCAGGTTGGGACATCTTTAAACGGGTTTGCCGAAAAACGGCTGTTTGCCACTTTTTCTTTGCCTAAAAGCCTTACAAGACAAACCACGGTTTCGGCTCTCGTGGGAACTCTTTCAAGTTCATAGCCAATATCGCTGCCCTTTAAGAGCCCGAGAAATTTGAGAGAACCAGCCTTTTTTTCATAACCGGTTAAATCTCCTGCAAAACAAGTTAAACTTGTAAAAACTGTTGTAAAACAAATTAATAATGCAATTACCCTTTTCATATATCCACCTCAAAAAAATTTTATCAT
>CAKSDT010000110.1 GCA_934446135.1 uncultured Clostridia bacterium | reverse complement strand
TTATTTTTTGCGTTCCGGGGCTTTTTTACATTTCAAATGTTGTCAATTATGAGTGCCTCTGCCCTGTAACTTGTTTTGCTTCCCATAGACGCTCCGTCCTCAAAAAGGTCTGTAACTTTTTCATTATATGTAAGTTTGAAAATAGTATCAATTGCCTGTCTTTCGGTTTCTTCTACCGAAAGAATAATTTTTCCGTCTTTTCTTTCCTCATTGAACTTATCTGTTGTAAGACATTCAACCTTGGGATTTCCTTTATCCGGAAGTGATATACATTCTTCCTGCCAGTCTGTTATATGGATATACAAAACATTATCTTTGTTAACAGTACCGCCGAACGATTCGCATTTAAAAGGACCGCCTCTTGTTTTGTATATGCTTTCTCCGTATTTTTCAAGCCATTTTCCGACTTCTTCAAGTCTTTTTACCTGGTCAGGCTCTATTTTACCGTCAGGTCTAGGGCCTACATTTAACAAAAGATTTCCGCCTGCCACAACAACATTAACAAGAAGTCCTATAAGTGATCTTAAAGAACGAATTCTGCTGTTCGGTCTGTATCCCCAATCGCCTGCAACAGTTTCGCAGGTTTCCCACGGATGCACAGTATCAAACGCACCTATTTTCTTCTCGGGTGAAGTATAGTCGCCGTACTGCGTAAGTCCCAACCTGTCGTTTGTTATTATCCCGGGTTGGAGTGCTCTTATCATATCATTTAATTTACCTGATTTCCAAAAATCTTCCCATTGAACTCTTTTTTTATAATCTGCCGGCCTTTCTGCCAGAACCATATCAACTCCGTGTGCGAGCCAGAAATCTTCACCGCCGTCAAACCATAAAATATCTATTTTGCCATAGTCAGTCATCAACTCTTTTAACTGATTGTGGCACTGTTCTCTGAGTTCCAGGGCATTTTTCTTGTAAAGATTGGGAAGGAAAAATGCCGGAAATCTCCAATCCATAGGCGAATAATAAATACCTGTTTTAAGACCCTTTTCCCTGCAGGCATCAGTATAATCTTTAATGAAATCTTTTTGTGCTGCAGAATTAACCGACGTAAAGTCCCCTACACTGGATTTTGAATCCCAAAGGCAAAATCCGTCATGGTGTCTTGCCGTTAAAACCATATATTTCATACCTGCTTTTTTTGCTGTTTCAGCCCATTCCGAGGCATTAAATTTATCAGGTTTAAATTCATCTTTCAATTTTCTGTACTCATCTTTATCAATCTGCTCATTAAACATTGCCCATTCCCCTCTGCCGAGTACGGAATAAAGTCCCCAATGTATGAACATACCAAATTTAAGGTCACGCCATGCTTCTATAGTTTCTTTGCTTGCTTTATTTATCATTTCATTCATAGTAAATCCTCCCTTTCCTGCGAAGTATATCATATATAAAACTTACTTTCAAGATAAATCTTGCAATTTTTCTGAATAAATGATAAAATAAAAATGATTTGTTATATTAGCCGGATTTCGGCGGATTGGAGTAAATTTACTATGGCAAGAAAAGGCGGATTGGGCGGAAAGGGGCTCGGAGCGTTGATAAGCGGAGCCGATACTGTAAAAAAACAGTCTTTTTCAGGTGACAGCGGTGTTTTGGAAATGGAAATTGATAAAGTTTCTCCCAACAAAGAACAACCAAGAAAAAATTTTGACGAGGAAAAATTGGCAGACCTTGCTGAATCCATTAAAATTCATGGAATAGTTTCTCCCCTTATCGTTGTAAACAAAGGGGATTATTATATGATTATTGCAGGTGAGCGAAGATACCGTGCGGCAAGAAAAGCAAAACTTAAAACAGTTCCTGTAATTGTTAAGGACTATGATGAAATAAAATCGGAAGAAATTGCTCTTGTCGAAAATCTTCAGCGTGAAAACTTAAACCCTGTTGAAGAAGCGTCGGGCTACAAAAAACTTATGGATTCTTACGGCCTTACACAAGAACAGGTTTCGGAGAGAGTGAGCAAAAGCAGACCGCAGATTGCAAATATGTTAAGACTTCTTTCTCTTCCGAAAAGCGTTTTAAAATATTTGGAAGATGGCTCTCTTTCAACAGGGCACGCAAAGGTACTCGCAGGGCTTGATTCAAAGAAATCCGAAAGCCTTGCCGAAATTACAGTTTCAAAAAAACTGTCGGTTCGCCAGCTTGAAGCACTTTTGCACGAGTCACCTGTAAAGAGGAATAAAAAAAGCAAAATTTCACCCGATATTGAAAATGCTATCAATGATACTAAAGACAAATTGACAAAAAAATATTCAACTAATGTAAAAATTGATTTTTCTGACAAGTTCAAAGGGAAAATAACTCTTTCGTTTTCCGGTCTTGAAGATATGACAAGAATTATGGATTTATTGGAAAGATAGCGAGGTTTATATATGAAAAACTTAGATAAAAATTTAAGACTTTACTCTATTTCGCTTTTGCTTGTTGCTGCGTTTTTTATAGTAATCGGCGGTATAAGCCTCTCAAGAAATGCAACGGACAGTGAAAACAAATTCTTTCAGAATTTCAATGCAAAAGAAAAAGCAGCATCGTTAAGCGACGAAAATCTTAGTTTGCAAGAATCAAACAAAGTTCTTACACAAGATGTTGAAAATTTGCAGAAAGAATTAAACAAATCAAACGAAAGCAACGAAAATCTTACAAAACTCATAAAAGCAAGCGTTCTTGCCGACGACGGAGAAATTGAAAAAGCAACCGATGTTTTTGCAAGCGTTGACTTATCTCTGCTCAGTGACGAGCAAAAAGTGCTTTATGAAAAAACAGAAAGCACGCTAAAAGACATCGATGGCAAATAACATCAGAAAGGCAGTTACTTTAAGATGAAAATGAATTCGAAAAATTTAACAAGGGCAGCGTTTGTTGCGGCTGTCTATGTAGTTCTTACTTATATTGCAACACTTTTGGGATTATCAAACGGTGCAGTTCAGATTCGTTTTTCGGAAGCACTGTGTGTCCTTCCTATATTTAATGCTTACAGCGTCCCGGGACTTTTTGTCGGTTGTATAATTTCAAATATTTTAGCCGGTGCAAACATTTTTGACATTGTGTTCGGAAGTCTTGCAACGCTCTTAGGGGCATATTTTACAAGAAAATTCAGAAGAAATACTTTTCTTGCAATTTTATCGCCGATATTTTTTAACACTCTTATAATACCTTTTGTACTTACATATGCTTATAAAGTCAAAGACGCTATGTGGTTTTTATTTTTATCTGTAGGTGCAGGCGAAGTTATATCTGTCGGAATACTTGGGTATATTTTATACAGGACAATCAAAAAATCTGTTTTAAGGTCAAACATTGGACAAGACGACAAAGAGGTAATGTAATGGTTAAAGATTTAACGCAGGGAAAGCCGTCGGAAGTTCTTATAAGATTTACTCTGCCTATGTTTATAAGTGTTATTTTTCAGCAATTATACAATATGGCGGACAGTATTATTGCCGGAAAATTTGCCGGAGAAAGTGCATTGGCAGCAGTTGGCTCTTCATACCCTGTAACTATGATTTTGATGGCGGTTGCATTAGGCTGTAATATGGGGTGCAGTGTTGTTATATCACAGTTATTCGGTGCCAAAAAAATCAGGGAACTTAAAAGTGCTATTTCAACAACCCTAATTTCATCAGTTGTAATTTCACTTATCTTGACTGTTTTGGGACTTTTATTCTGTAAACCCCTTATGATGCTTGTTAAAACACCGGATGATATTTTTTCAGACGGTTCTCTTTATCTTAAAATATACATCGGCGGTTTCACATTTTTGTTTTTATACAACATTGCAACCGGTATTTTTAACTCATTGGGCGACTCAAACACGCCCTTATATTTTTTAATAGGTTCATCGCTGGGAAATATTTTTCTTGACATTTTACTTGTAACCCGTTTTAAAATGGGCGTTGCCGGAGTTGCCTGGGCAACTTTTATCGCACAGGGAATTGCCTGTATTTTGTCAGTTATTGTCTTATTAAAAAGGATTGCTTCTTTAAAATGTGAGAAGTACGAATTGTTTTCTTTTCCCCTTCTTTTAAAAATAAGCGAAATTGCAATTCCCAGCGTTTTGCAGCAGAGTTTTGTTTCTGTCGGAAATGCGTTTATACAAAGATATGTAAACGGTTTCGGTTCTTCAGTTATTGCGGGATATTCAGCAGCAATTAAACTTAACACCTTTGCACTCACCTGTTTTCATACTGTTGCAAATGCCTACTCAAGTTTTGCTGCTCAGAATTTCGGAGCAGGTAAAATTTCAAGAATTAAAAAGGCGTTCAAAAGTGCATTTATTATAGACGCATTGATTTGTGTTCCTTTTGTTGTGCTATTTGTTTTCTTCTCTCATTTTTCAATGGAACTTTTCCTTGAAAGCGATGAAAGCGTAAAGGCAATAAATACGGGAATACGCTTTTTAAGGATTGTATCGCCGTTTTATTTTCTTATCATAGTAAAACTTTTGTGCGACGGAGTTTTAAGAGGCACAGGCTCTGTAAGTCTTTTTATGATCTCAACATTTACAGACCTTATCATAAGAGTAATTCTTGCATATATTCTTAAATTTCCGTTTGATGAAACAGGAATTTGGCTTTCATGGCCTTTCGGCTGGATTTTGGGAAGTTTATTATCTTTAATATTTTATCTTAAAGGCAATTGGGCGGAAAAACAAGGTTATATTACTGAGGAAAACTATGAGTAAAGAGCGTTTTATAAAGATTTACAATGAAAATATCAAAAGAGAGGGTTCAGAAAAATTACTTGAATATCTTTGTTCTCCCTCATGTGATTTTTTTGATGCCCCGGCATCTACAAGATTTCACGGTTCATATCCCGGCGGACTTTTAGAACATTCTTTAAATGTTTATGACTGCCTTTCAGATTATCTTGAGAGAGAACGCACAAAGTCGCTATATGGTATGAACTATTCTCCCGAAAGTATTGCAATTGTTTCTCTGCTCCATGACATTTGCAAAGCAAACTGCTATAAAAAAACTTTCAGAAATGTAAAAGACGATAACGGCGTCTGGCAAAAAGTGCCCTCATATTTATTTGAAGACCCGCTTCCCTACGGACACGGCGAAAAATCAGTCTACATAATTTCAGGCTATATGAAACTTACAAGAGAAGAAGCATTTGCAATAAGATACCATATGGGCTTTTCAGCCGATGATAATGCTCTTAATGTCGGAAAGGCTTTTGAAATGTTTCCCCTTGCCTTTGCCCTCTCTGTTTCGGATATGGAGGCCACATAC
>CAKSDT010000109.1 GCA_934446135.1 uncultured Clostridia bacterium | reverse complement strand
GGTTTGCAGGCTGTTGACGGGCTGAATACTTCTGACTATTTGTTAGACACCGCCAAAGAGCATATCGAGGGTAAAATCACAATCGACGAGGCTCAAAAGCGTATTCACAGTTACTATGAGCAGCGTTCTGTACGCACCGAAACGGAAAATGAAACCAAAGAAGCGGACATTGTTTCGGCAAGAATTGCAAAGTCGTTGGGTGAAAAAGCGTTTCAGTTTTCTCCCGCCGAGTGGCTTTCGATTCATCGCAGATTGTTCGAGGGTGTGTTCAGTCACGCAGGACAAATCAGGCAGTACAATATCACAAAGAAAGAGTGGGTTCTGAACGGCGATACTGTTACCTATGCGGATTGGAACAGTATTAAGGAAACCTTGGATTACGATTTTTCTACCGAAAAACAGTTTTCTTATGAAGGCTTGTCGGTTGATGCGGCTGTAAATCATTTGGCAAAATTTGCTTCGGATATTTGGCAAATTCACCCATTCAGCGAGGGGAACACCCGTGCAACCGCCGTGTTTATGATTAAATATATGAAAACATTCGGCTTTAGCGTAAACAACGACGCATTCGAGAAAAATTCTTGGTACTTTCGTAATGCTTTGGTTCGTGCAAATTACAATAATTTGCAAAAAGGCGTCCATTCAACGACTAAGTTTTTGGAAATGTTCTTTTCAAATCTCTTGTTAGATACGCATTATGAACTGAAAAACAGATATATGCACATTGATTATTCGGAGAATAATTCCCAAAGTATCAACTCCAAAGTTTCAAAGTATCAATTTGATACTTTAGACTGCACTTTAGAAGAACTTGCGATTTTAGAATTTGTCGCAAAGAAACCGACAATGAAACAGCAAGAACTTGTAGAAGCAACCGGAAAATCGATTGCAACCATAAAGCGAATTATGAAATCTCTGCAGGATAAAAATTATATCCGCCGTGAAAGCGGCAAGAGATACGGTAAATGGGAAGTTTTGGTGTAGCATAGCACCACAAAGGAGATACATTCTTCAAAGCATTATTTTTAAAAAATTCTAATTTTAAATTCCTCAAGAAACAAAATTTAATTTTTATGTATTAACTTCCGATAATTTTTATTATCAGGAAGTTGAAATAGTACACTTAAATGATTGGCTTATAGGAGGCTTACATTATGTTACCTGAAGAAAAAGCACGAATAAAAATTGATAAACAACTCAATAATGCGGGATGGGATATTGTAAGCAGGCAAGATTATGTGCCAAACTATACAATGGCAATAAAAGAGGCATTAATGCAAGGCGGTAACGAAAGTGATTATTTGTTATTTATTGATAACAAGGCAATAGCCGTAGTTGAAGCTAAAAGAGAAGAAAACGACCTTGGGGATGAGGTTGAACTACAAGCAGAAAACTATGCTGTAACACCTGAAAACTGGTATGGAACTTGGTTTGATAACTTGATTCCTCTTGTTTATCTTGCAAATGGCAAAAAAATTCTATTTAAAAACTTATTGACTGATCCGGATGGCGATTATATTGAGATCAAAGAAATGCACTCTCCCAAAAGAATGTTGCAACTTATAAATCAAAAATCCGAATATGGTGCCTTACCGAGAATAGAGAAAAAAGGACTTCGTGATTGCCAGTTTACTGCTGAAGATAATTTTGAAAGATCAATAAAACAGGGAAAGAAAAAATCTCTTGCTATTCTTGCCACAGGTTCAGGTAAAACATATCTCGCTTGTTTGGCTGCGTATCGTTTGCTTAATTAAACGCCAACAAGACGAGTGCTATTCCTTGCAGACAGAAATAACCTCGCCCGTCAAGCTGAAACTGAATTTAAACTGTTTGATCGCACAGAAAAACAACAAGCATTGAATGAATTATATGTTATAAACAGATTGACAAATCCTGAAAAGATTAACGGCGACATAATCATATCCACTATTCAAAAATTGTTTGCCGTTTTAACAGGCAGAAAAGACGATGAAATAAACGAAGATGAAGAAGATGAAAACAACTTAAATTTTGATGAGACCGATGAGCAAAAAGCAGAACCTGAAATAGATTTGGGTAAAGATATTAAACTCCCACCGGACTATTTTCAATTCATTATCGTTGATGAATGTCACCGCTCAATTTATGGCAAATGGCAATCTGTTCTCAAGTATTTTTCAGGTGTAAAAATACTCGGATTAACCGCCACACCAACACCGGAAGCTTATGCGTTTTTCAATGATAACATCATTGAAAAATATACATATGATGATTCTGTTGTCGATGGTGTTAATGTTCCGGCTAGAGTATATAGAATAAAAACCGAACAGACAGAACACGGTGGAGCTATTAAAAGCGGCGATAAGGTTGTTGAAACAACCCGCAGTGGATATAAAGTTAATGAATATGTAACAAAAGAACGAATTGATTTTAACCCAAATCAACTCGATCGTTCTGTTGTAAGCCCAGACCAAATCAGAAAAAATATGGAGTCTTTTAGAGATTCGATTTATACTGATATGTTTCCGGAACGAAAAGCATTATGGGAATATATCCCAAAAACCTTGATTTTTGCAAAGGACGATCACCACGCTTCTGAAATTGTAAATATTGTTAAAGCTGTGTTCGCAGAGAAATTCGAGGATGGTAAAATTCCTGAAAAGTTCGTTCAAAAAATCACCTATTCGGCAGGAGACACAAATACACTTATCAGAGAATTCAGAACGGAAAAAGAATTCAGAATAGCCGTTACTGTAACTCTTGTTGCAACAGGCACGGATGTAAAGCCATTGGAAGTCGTTATGTTTATGAGGGATGTTAACTCTGATGTGCTTTACACACAAATGAAAGGCAGAGGCTGTCGTACTATTAACGATGACAAATTAAAGGAAGTAACTCCTAATGCGACAACAAAAGATTGCTTCTATATTGTTGATTGTGTTGGTGTTACCGAACACGATAAGACAATACCAACTGCTGGTGGCGGTGGTGGAACAGGTACAAATATTCCAAAACTAGAAAAGCTCTTAGAATTTCTTTCGCACGGATATATAACCGATGACAATTTATCATTCCTGCGTGATTACTGTTCAAGTATAAATCGCAGATATGAAAACAACGCTCTATTTGGTCATCACTTAAGTATGTTTATAACTAATTTCGGATTTTCACCAAAGGATTTGGCAGTGAATATAAATACTGCCAGGTCGCCGCACACTTTGCCCCCATTTGTTAGCCCCTCTGATGAAAATCGCACAAGAAACGATTTGATTTCTTGTTTAATTTCTAATTTGGAAGCAAGAAAAAAGTTGCTTGAATTACACAGGGGCTATTATGCAATCTCTCCTAATGATGATACTCTGATTGAAAAAGGATTTTCAAAAGAGGAAGCGAGAACGTTTATCGACAATTTTGAAAAATATCTTAATGATAACGCCGACAGTATTGAGGCTCTGCGTATCATCCATAATTCCGAAGATACACTTATCACATATTCAATGTTGTCGGAACTTCAAGAAAGATTGGTTTCAGAAAATCACTTGTTTACTCCGTATAAAATTTGGAGTAATTATAAACTGTTAGATACAGACGGAACAGTTGACGAACTTGACATCAAACAAAACGGAAAAGCATTAACTAACCTTATTCAAATTGTTCGTTACGCTTATAAAAAGAATCCTAATTTAATCAGTTTGTTAAAAGGATATTCTCAAAAGTTTACACTTTATTGTGGACAAGCACAACGTACACTTACTGATGACCAAAAAGACATTATGAAGCAAATTGCTGATTATGTCATAAATGAAGGATATATAAACGCAGGTGAATTAAATGAGTTTGACACAGATTTATGGCGAAAAGCTATTAAATCATTTGGAGATGCAAAGGTATTAAATACCGAAATTGAAACATTAACAAAATTCTTATTAAGGGTGGCTTAACTATGACTGAAAATCAAACGAAAACTGAATCGGCACTCATCAAGAAAGTCAAGGACATTGCTAATGTTATGGCTGCTGCCGGTGTGGGATTCACAGACTACATAACGCAACTTACTTATATCCTTTTTCTTAAAATGGATGACGAAAAAGAAAAAGCTACAGGTGTGGAAAGTACAATTCCTGACGGCTACAAATGGAAAGACCTTGTTGACCTCAACGGAACTGATTTAATCGAGAAATACGAGGAAATTTTAAATGAACTTGCAAAAGAAAACGGCTTAATCGGCACAATCTTTACAAAAGCGTCAAATAAAATAGACAGTCCTGTTAAACTTGCAAAAATCATTGATATGGTTAATTCTGAAAACTGGTATATGATGGATGGCGATTTAAAGGGTGCTATATATGAACGAATTCTTGAAGATAATGGCCAAGACAGAAAAAGTGGTGCCGGTCAGTATTTCACCCCTCGTGCTCTTATCAAAGCCATGGTTGATGTTACTGACCCTAAGATAACAGAAACTGTAGCCGATCCTGCTTGCGGTACAGGCGGATTTCTTCTTGCTGCATATGAGCATATGAAAACGCAAAGCAAAGATATTAAAGCACAGAAGTTTTTGAAAAATGATGCATTTTTTGGAGCTGATAACACGCCTCTTGTTGTCACGCTTGCTTCTATGAATTTGTATTTGCATGACATCGGAACAAAAAACAGCCCGATTGTTTGTCAAGATTCTTTGACCGAAAATTACGATGACGCTATGTATGATGTTATCCTTGCAAATCCACCTTTCGGCACAAGACCGCAAGGCAGCGGTGAAGTATATACAGTTCGTACTGACTTTATAAAGACATCAGATAATCAAGTTAATTTTTTACAGCACATTATGTCTATTATTAAAACCGGTGGTCGTGTGGCAGTTGTATTGCCGGATAATGTTCTTACTGATGGAAATGCAACTTCAAAGGTTAGAGAAAAATTACTTAAAGATTTTAACCTTCACACAATATTGCGACTTCCTACAGGAATTTTCTATGCAAATGGAGTTAAGACGAATGTCCTTTTCTTTGAAAAAGGAAGTCCTACCGAGGATATATGGGTTTATGACTATCGTATTGGAATTAAGCACACTTTAGTTCAAAAACCTCTTACAAGGGAACATCTTGACGATTTTGTCTCTTGCTATTGTTCCGGTCATATGCAAGACCGTGTGCCTACATATTCTGAAGAAAATCCAAACGGAAGATGGAGAAAATTCACAAAAGATGAGGTCTATTCTCGTGACCAGTTGAAATTAGACTTTAAATGGATTGTCAGTGAAGAAGATGACGATCGCACATTAGCCGAAATGATTTCACAAATAAAAGAGGAATCAGCAAATATTGCAAAAGCAGTTGCTGAACTTGAAAAACTTATAGGCGAGGTGGACGAGTAATGGATACCAAAGCATTAAGACAAACAATCATGGATTTGGCTATCCGTGGTAAACTTGTGCCGCAAGACCCGAATGACGAGCCGGCGTCTGTTCTCCTTGAGCGTATCCGTGCTGAAAAGCAGCAAATGGTCAAGGACGGAAAGTTGAAACCTAAAGACATTAA
>CAKSDT010000108.1 GCA_934446135.1 uncultured Clostridia bacterium | reverse complement strand
TTAAGGTTTTAAACTGACTCACCGAAACTCTGTCACCATTATAATTCAAGTATTTTATGTCATCTAAATCATACTCTGTTGTTTCTTCTTCACTATCTTTAAATGATACAGAATTGTTTTTTATTTCATCAATATCTCTCTTAATATCATATGTTACAGAAGAATATCTGTCATCCTCCCTTAACGCTATAAGTTCTTTTACATCAAGAGTGTTATCCAGTTTTGCATATCCCCTGACTCTTTTTCCAATGAGTTTTTTATAATCATCATTGTCATATGAATATACTGCTCCGTCTATAATTATCTCTTTACTTTTTGCACTGTCACCCGGGAAAATATTCATTCCGTAAACGCTGTTCACAAATCCTTTAACTTCAACTGCTTTTAATCTTTCACTCAAAATAGTTTTTGAGTCATCAACACGATACTCGGTTACATCCCCTGTACTTACAACTATACACATAGGAACATCCAGTGCATTGTAAGCAAGTTTTGCCATTTGCCTGCAGGTAATATGATTTTCTAAATTACCTAAACTAAGTCCTTTAGTAATTCCTATGTCATTAGCAACCACATAATAGCCTTTGCTATCAGCATCCATCTTATAACCCAATCCGTCAACAAATGCTTCAATAACCTCTGAAATGCTAACTTTTGAGTCATCTTTAATTTTGGAAATTGTGTCGGATAGTGCACCGTCATAAAACATGGCATCCAGTATCTGTGCAAATTCTTGCACAGATACTTTCGAATCGGGTTCAATTTCACCCTTTTCATTTAGTTTCATAATTCCAAGTGACAAAATATCTTTAATTTCATTTTCATACTCTCCGTACGATTCCTGCGAACCTTTATTATCATCGGATTTCAAATCATACTTATACACATCATCAATATAACTTTCACTTGTTGTCCACTCACTTGGCTCTCCAAAAGTTGCACTGCCTTGCTCTGCATAAACGCAAACGCAGGATAACAATGAACAAGTAATAAGTGTCAACGCAATTATTTTTTTAAACAATATATTCACTCCTTACTATTATTCTTCGCTATTCTTTCAACAATTGCAGCCACCTGTGCACGGGTAACATAAGCATGCGGTTCAAATGCACCATCACCTGTACCGGTCATATACCCATTTTCCACAACCGAAGCAACATAAGGCAAAGCCCAGTTGCTTATTTTATTGCTATCAATAAACTTGCTGGCCTGTTCTTCGTCAATTGTTTCAAGTTCTAACGCCTGTGCTATTATTTTGCATATTTCTTCCCTGTTTACAGGTTTGAAAGGATTAAATAATTCATCTTCACTTATTATTGAGTTCTCCAACGCAGATGCTATATATCCACTAAACCAATCCCCTGCCGAAACATCCTTAAAAGTATCTGCATATGTTGCCCCACTGTTTCCTATTGCTTTTAAAACATATACAATAAATTCACTTCTGCTGACATACATATCAGGAACAAAGTTCTGTTTGTCGGTTAGATCCATAATTCCATTTTCAACTGCGAATTTAGCACTGTCTTTTGCCCAGTGATTTTTCATATCTGCAATACTGTCATCTTTGTCGGGTTCAGTAGGTAAATTTTCAATAATATCCGGTATAATTCCTGGAACGCCGCCACTGCCGCCGGAGCCTGAACCTGAGCCCGATCCGCTGTCACTTACAGTAACATTCGCTGTTACTGTAACAGGAAGTCCTGTTACAGTCAAAGTCTCATTTGACTCATTTTTATATTCTACGACAGGTTTAACTTCAAGTTGGATATTGCAGGACTTTGAAACAGTTACTGTCGCTTTTTCTGACACGATTGTGCCATTTATATACCAATTAAATTTTGTCTTCCCTTCCAAAAGATTATCAGCAGATTGTAGTGTATATTCGGCACCATAAATACCATTTGTAATTTTATTAATTCTAAGATTGTTCAAAATCGGAGCGTGATATATGTACATTGGTTCACTGTCAACCCTGTTTCCGACTTCCGTTCCGTTTTTTGTTTTTGGTACTACATAAAACTTAATATACTTACCTTCGATAGTTGAATCAACGGTAATCTCCTTTGTTGGATTGTTTAAATCAGTATAATTCCCCTCTTTACTATCTGAAATTTCCCATCCAAACGATGTTCCTTCATCATTATCCTCTTCATTTCTGTCAAAGAATGTATACTCTCCTGCTAATTTCTGACCGTATACCAAATCGCCCTTAATTGCAACATTCTTGGCAACAGGCAAAAATTCCGGGGTATATATTGCAAAACCTGAAATGCCGGCTTCACCGATATTTTCTATTGGTGTTACAACAACTTTTATAACTTTGTTCTCATAACCAGCTAACGGCAAAGTATCTGTGGTCTGGTTATCAATCTTAGTAAAGCTTTCACTGTTCTCTTCGCATGAATACCATTCAATGTTTACGCCATTATCAGAATTTCCGTCCGGTACAATAACATCGTATGCAACCTTCAGTTCATTACTTTCCATAACAGGCGTTATCTGAACATTTTCCACCTTGTTTTTGTTCGCAAAATCAGCCTCTTTAACCTTATACACAGTCAATTCATCTATTTTTATATCGTTGCCTTCATAATCGGCACGATTATACATAATAAATCCACCGCTGTTGCTTTCGCTTCTGATGTTCTTTTTCTTAAGAACCCTTCCTCCTAACATAAGTGTTTGAGATTTTTCGCTCACAACATATGATAAATTTTTACTTTTTGCAAACGGGCTGCCGCTTCCAAGTGAGGCCATATAATTTGTGTCGTCATCAGAGTAAATATGATTATACAAGTCATCAGAACTTGTTTGGTCAGGTCTTCTACCTGATCTGAACATCATTACAAACCACTCAGGGTTTATATGTAGATAACCTCTGATTGCAAATCCGACACCGGCATCAAAATTTTCATTTGGTCTATACGTATCAACATAAAGACTGAGAAATTCATTTTCGGTATTTGCAAGTTTTATATCAATGCTGTAATCTTTCCAAGATGTCTGTCCGCTTGAAAGTGATTCATGATAAACTTTAATATGATTATTTGTACCTCGCGGTCTTTTAGGTAAAACCAGATTTCCATGCCCGTCAGATGTGCCACCTACCCATCCGCTTACACCATCTTCAAAATCATCCGAATAGAGTTTTTCAAGCATCACCGATTTATTATACACGACATTACCGTCACATAACACTTTCAAATTATACCACTTGTCGAAATCAAGTCCGCCTGTATTATAGACATATTCTTCATCGTTATCTCTCTTAAGTTCTTTATCATCAACACTTACAACAACATTAGCAGCACTTGATGAAAAATCTACTGTAATATTTTCAGGACTTACATATATATCTTTAACTTTTGGAATATTAACATTTTCTATAAGAACCGGTAAACTGAAACCCTCATTTCCTTCTACAGGTTCTTCTTTCGAATAAGGCTTTACCCCAACTTTAACCCATTTTCCGAAAATTTCTTCAGTCAATGCCAAAGTTTTTCCGGTACCAATTACACTGTAACCGGAATCTTTAGTGTTACTTACATACCATGTTACATCAACTCTGTCTTCATTATCACCGTCAACAGAATCATTATAGTCCCAATATGTGTACATCGCTTCTACTTTTTGTCCTACTGAAGGTGTTCCTAAAATTTTAACATCTTTTACTGCAGGCGAAAGTTCCGGGGCATATGTAGCACTGTTTGATATGCCATAATCACCATTCGACTCTCTCGGTATAACAACAACCTTGATAAGTTTATTTTGATATCCTGCCGATTCCAAAGTTTCACCGGTTTGTCCCTCTATTTTTGTAAAAGTACTGCTATCTGCATCACAACTGTACCATTCTATAGCAGCATCGGTCGACTGATTGTCTGTTGGAGTAATATCGTATGACACATTAAAATGGTTACCATCTTTAGTTAATTCAACATTTTCTGCACGATGTAATTCTCCAATGCCTTTTTGCTCAAACTTGTAGACAGAAATTTCATCAATTTTAACACTTACACAAGCACTATCACCTTGGTTAAACATAAGAAATCCGCCGCTCGTACTATTGCTGTTCATATTCTTTGTCTTTTGAATTAAGTCGCCCACCATGAGAGTTTGTGAATTGTTGCTCGACACAAAAGAAAATATGTTACTTTTTTCTATATAACTATTCTTACTGTACCAATTTAGGTAAGTGCTTTCCGTATCGATTTTTTCTGCTCCCTCATTTGCAATTTTATACAAATTAGCTCCATCAAATTTACCATTGATCATATCGGGGCGGTCAGTAAACTTCTGATACATCATTTCAAACCAATTTCCCTTATCGTAATCTCTTAAACCAAACCCAAATCCATTATCCTTATCATCCGTGTTTGATTTATATGTTTCAACAAAGAATCTAAACAAATCAGTTTTAGTATTTGCTAATTTGACATCTATTCTATAGTCGCTCCAAGACTTTTGAATAGTATTAAGAGTCTCATGATAAACCCTTTGGGGATAATTAGAAGAAGTAGGATTTTTATTAATTCTCAAATATCCCTCAGGATCATACTCACCATTTACCCATCCATCAACATCATTTTCAAAGTCATCTTCAAAAAGCAACACCAGTCTGACTGCCTTCTCATAAACTTTTGTACCGTTGCAAATGATTTTTAATCTATACCACTTATCATAGTCAATACCGTTCGTGTCAAAAACCAAACTTTTTCCATCTTTGCTTCTGTCTGTTTGAACAAGTTTATGATCGTCTAATGTCACCTCAACATCTGTAACATACGCAGAAAACTTTACAGTAACACTTCTCGGACTTACATAAATTTCCTCAAACTTAGGTTTCGTAACATCCTCTACATAAACTACATTATCACTTAAAACTTCATCATTTGTGAAAGGCTCTTCCAAAGAATACGGCTTTACACCAACTTTGATGTATTTTTCCAAATGCTCGTTCGCAACAGTTAATGTTGCACCTTTTGCTATCAATTCATACGGACCGTTTTCGTCATCACTCGCATACCATGATATTATATCTGTGTTTTCCTTATCCTCTCTGTCGATTCCGCTTTGCCAGTCGTTATAATCATAGTATGTATATTCGGCAGTTAAAATTTGTCCTAATGATGGGGTTCCGATAATCCTGACATCCTGTGCTTCAGGTGGAAACGGCGGAATATAATTAGCAATCCCGGATATACCATCATTTCCACTCTCATCAACGGGAGTCACTATAACCTTTATGAAACAATTATTGTAACCGTCTAATGACAATACAGTACCTGTTTCACCTTGAATTTTTGTATATGTTGTAGTTGTCAAATCATGTGCATACCATTCGATATTTACACCGTCAGATGCAGTTGTACTTCCTGTCGGGTCTACAATATCATAAGACACCTGAAGTCTATTATCAGAGGTGGAAGTCAATGTTACATTCTCCGCACGATACACATCCGATAATTCTTTTTCCTCCTGTTTATATACTGCAATTTCTTTCACATAGATGTCATCAGTTCTGCTGCGGTTATATATTACAAATCCGCCGGCATCG
>CAKSDT010000107.1 GCA_934446135.1 uncultured Clostridia bacterium | reverse complement strand
CTTTATCAAACACAACGGACACAAAACTTTGGAAGGCACTAGAAATGGTTGACAAGTATACTCCAGATACATACAATTCTGACGGCAAGGGGATATCGGGAGCGGAATATTACAGAAAATATTTGCCGAAAGACGCAATTGATTATGTTAACAGTACTACTTATGAGGAAAAAAGCACCGATATGCAGAAACTTGCTCTTTTATACGATGAAAACTACTCGCCAAAGCAAAAGAGTGCATATGAAAAGTTCTTTATATTGGAAAAAGAAGAAGAAAAATACAAGGATAAAAAAGAGAAGAACGGTTTTTACGGTGAAATGAACTACAACAACCAAAACGCATTTTACTATTCCGCATTAAGCGACGGTCAAAAAGCAAGGTACATCAAGAACAAATATCTATTCCCGAACATGGATCTCAGGACATATTTTTACTACCTTAAAGAGGCAACGACGGACGGAACTTCAAAGAAAAACATACTAAGAATGCTTATGGACAACGGAATGACATATCAGGAGGCGAATAAGTTTTACAATATGGCATTCAGCAACAGAAAGCAATACAAAGCAGTTCCGAAAAAACAAGTAACTCCGTTTAATTATTATTCTTACATAAAGGACAGTGAAAAGTAAGGAAAATTGTTGTCAATATGTTGTCAGATTTAGGAAATGAGGCATAAATAAAGGTTTTACAAGGGGTTCGATTCCCTTAAGTCGCCCCAAATAGGGAAACCGCATAAATACTAGGAAAGCCTG
This sequence comes from uncultured Clostridia bacterium, assembly GCA_934446135.1. Lineage (GTDB taxonomy): Bacteria > Bacillota > Clostridia > RGIG6154 > RGIG6154 > CAKSDT01. Next base: position 4,837 of record CAKSDT010000107.1, on the reverse strand, counting down.
TATTTATGCGGTTTCCCCATTTGGGGCGGAAGAGAGGGCGAACGCCGAAGGCAGTTCGTCGGAACGGTTATAGTAAAAACAGGGCATAGGATTGTTATACAAAAATATTAATTAGGAATGCAGCAAAAGTTATAATTTCGCTGCGTTTTTCTTTATATATTCACCTAAAAATTCTGCAACATCGGTGTTGGTGACTTTTGTTATATTGTTAATAAAGGGATTTGAGTTTATCTCTATCAGATAGGGAACCTGATTGCTTATAATAATGTCAACTCCGCAGAAATCAAGTTTTAACTCCTTTGAAACTTTTTCCGCCATATCTGAAATTTCTCTTGTTAAACTGAAGGGGAAGCAAATTCCTCCTTGTTCAGCATTGCTTCTGAAATCTGTAGAATTTGTCCTTCTCATAGCACAAACCGATTTTCCGCCGATTACAATTACCCTTATGTCAGAATTTCCGCCTTCTAAATATTCCTGCACAATATAGCGGGTGTTTTTGCAACTGCTTAGCGTTGATTTTAAATCGTACTCATTTTTTATAAGATAGACTTGTTCGCCCAGTGAGCCTTTTGTCTCTTTTATGATATACGGATATTTAAAAGGAATGTGAGGCCTCTCAACTGTATTTCCGAATGCAAACGGTGAAACAATTGTTTTCGGCATAGTCACTTTGTTCAAAAGAGTTATGTAAGTCAATGCTTTATCATCGCATATTCTGATGTTTCTTGAAGAATTTATCACCCTTACACCACAGTTTTCAAGATATTCGGCAATTAGTATATCTTTGTCAAGAAATAAACAAAGATTGAAATCGGGAACTGTGCCATCCGTTATAATTTTGCTGCTTGGCAGCAGCGAAACTTTGAATCCCGAACGCTGTAAACCGGTTTTATAATTATTAACATTATTTACATAGGAAGAAACTTTTAAAAAATCGTTATAAATTATTGAAATGTTCATAAAATCACCTTAATTATTTTATCATATTTAAGTCTTTTGGTCAATTAATAAAAAAACTTAAAAGTTGTGAAAAAAGTATTGACAAACCTTTACAAATAGTGTATTATTAAGAAGTTGTGATGTACGCCAAGGGGGATTTATGTGTATTTTCACAAGAAACACCCGGCAAAGTTGCAATAAAATTTATGAAGGGAGGAACTTAAATGGCATCAGCGTCTAAAATCAGAATCAAGATTAAAGGATATGACCACGCACTTGTTGATCAGTCAGCAGAAAGAATAGTTGATACTGTCACAAAGACGGGGGCTGAAGTATCCGGACCTATTCCGCTTCCTACAAAAAAGGAAATAATAACAATTTTGAGAGCGGTTCATAAGTACAAAGATTCGAGAGAACAGTTCGAAATGAGAACGCACAAGAGATTAATCGATGTAATCTCACCTAAGCCGAAAACAACAGAGGCTTTAGGAAAACTTGATTTGCCTGCCGGTATTAATGTTGAAATTAAGGTCATCTGATCGGACAGGAAGTAGGTCAAGTTCGCAAAACCAGCGAACCAATAACCAAAGGAGGAAAAAACAATGAAAAAGGCAATACTTGGCAAAAAGCTCGGTATGACTCAGCTTTTTGACGAAATGGGAAAAATCGTTCCCGTAACAGTTGTTGAAGCCGGACCTTGTTATGTTGTTCAGAAAAAGACTGCAGACAATGACGGATATGACGCTGTTCAGATTGGCTTTGATGACATTAAAGAAAAAAATGCCAATAAGCCGATGAAAGGTCATTTTGCAAAAGCAGGCGTTTCTGCAAAAAGATTTTTAAGAGAATTCAAACTTGAAAATGCTTCTGAAATGAACCTCGGTGATGAAATTAAAGCCGATGTTTTTGAAGCAGGTGAAAAGATTGATGTAACTGGTACAAGTAAGGGTAAAGGATATGCAGGTGTAATTAAACGTTACAATGCACACAGACTTAAAGAGACCCACGGTACAGGTCCTGTACACCGTCATAACGGTTCAAACGGTGCTTGTTCAGACCCATCAAGAGTTTTCAAAGGTAAGAAAATGGCAGGCCATATGGGTACTGATACAGTTACAATTCAGAATCTTGATGTTGTAAGTGTTGATGTTGAAAAGAACTTGCTCTTGGTTCGTGGAGCAATTCCTGGTCCTAAGGGCGGATTAGTAATAGTAAGAAACGCTGTAAAAGCGTAATATTGGGAAAGGAGGAAGTTATTAATGCCTAATGTAGCTTTATATAATATGGACGGTAAAGAGGTTGGTACAATCGAACTTAATGATAAAGTGTTCGGTGCTGAAGTTAACAAAACGGCGATCTATGAAGTGGTTAAGAATTACTTAGCTAACCAGAGACAGGGCACACAGAGCACAAAAACAAGATCAGAAGTTTCGGGCGGCGGAATCAAACCTTGGCGTCAGAAAGGTACCGGCAGAGCCAGACAGGGTTCTATCCGTGCGACACAGTGGATACACGGCGGTATTGCTTTGGGTCCGAAACCCAGAGATTACAGATATTCAATCAATAAGAAACTCAAACAGGTTGCTTTAAAATCTGCTTTGTCTTCTAAGGTTGAAAACGGCGAAATAGTTGTTATCGATTCTTTAAAGGTTGATGCAATTAAAACAAAGACAGTTGTTAACCTCCTTGGAAATGTAGGAGCAAGAAAGGCTCTTATAGTAACAAGCGATGTTGACGAAAAAGTATACAAATCAGCAAGAAATATCGAAGGCGTTCAGACTTCATATATCGGTGCACTCAATGTTTATGAAATTTTAAATCACGATAAACTTGTGATTGCACAGGATGCTGTTAAGAAATTAGAGGAGGTGTACGCATAATGACATACTATGACATTATTAAGAGACCTATAATCACAGAAAATTCTATGGCGGATATCGCTAATAAGAAGTACACTTTCGAAGTTGTTCCTACTGCTACAAAAATAGATATCAGAATTGCTGTTGAACAGATTTTCGGTGTTAAGGTTGCTAAAGTAAATACAATGAATTACTTCGGCAAAACCAAAAGAATGGGCGTACATGTTGGTAAAAGAGCAGACTGGAAAAAGGCTGTTGTAACATTAAAGCCCGAAAGCAAAGCAATTGAATTCTTTGATGGAATGGCTTAATTTTTAGTTGAGGAGTTGAAATTAAATGGCTATAAAGAAGTATAATCCGACTTCTCCGGCGAGAAGAACTATGACAGTTTCAACCTTTGAGGAAATCACTAAAAAGTCTCCTGAAAGAAGTTTGCTTGAAACAGTTAAATCTCATGCCGGCAGAAACTCGTACGGTAGAATTACAGTTCGTCACAGAGGCGGCGGAAATAAAATCAAATACAGAATTATTGATTTTAAGAGAAAGAAAGATGGCGTAAACGCTGAAGTTATCGCTATTGAATACGATCCAAACAGAAGTGCACATATCGCTCTTCTTCAGTATGAAGACGGTGAAAAGACATATATCATTGCACCTTTGGGTCTTAAAGTGGGCCATAAAGTTGTATCAGGTGCGGGAGCCGATATTAAACCGGGTAATGCACTTCCGATAAGCGAAATTCCTGTTGGTACATTGATTCATTGTATTGAACTTGTACCGGGAAGAGGAGCACAACTTGTAAGAGCGGCAGGTAATTCTGCACAGCTTATGGCTAAAGAAAACGGCTATGCACAGGTTAGACTTCCGTCGGGCGAAGTTAGAATGGTAAGTCTTTTGTGTAAAGCAACAATCGGTGAAGTTGGAAATCATGAACATGAAAACATTTCCATCGGTAAAGCCGGAAGAAAAAGACATATGGGTATCAGACCTACAGTTCGTGGTGTTGTTATGAATCCTAACGACCATCCGCACGGCGGTGGTGAAGGTAAATCACCTATCGGTCTTCCGAGTCCTGTTACTCCTTGGGGTAAACCGGCACTTGGTTACAAGACAAGAAAGAAGAACAAAAAGTCAGATATGTATATTGTTAAGAAACGTAATGCTAAATAAAACGGCATTGAAACTTATAAACTAATAGGAGGTAAATTATGAGTAGATCGATTAAAAAAGGTCCTTTTGTCGATGAAAAACTCTTAAAAAGAATCGTTGAAATGAATGGCAGCGGTGAAAAGAGAGTTTTGAAAACATGGTCAAGAAGTTCTACAATATTTCCTGAAATGATTGGTCATACAATTGCTGTTCACGATGGCAGAAAACATGTCCCTGTATATGTTACTGACGATATGGTCGGACATAAGCTGGGAGAATTTGCTCAAACGAGAACATACAGAGGTCACGCCGGTGCAAAAACCAGCGGTGTGAAATAATTAATTACCAATGTTAGAGAGGAGGTAGCGTAACAGATGGAAGCAAAAGCAACCTTACGTTATGCACGCATTTCACCGCGTAAAGTGAAAATCGTGATTGATTTAATCAGAAATAAGTCAGTTGCTGAAGCGATTGGTATTATAAACAATACTCCAAAAGCTGCATCTGAATATCTTATAAAATTGTTGAATTCTGCAATTGCCAATGCAACAAACAATCATAATATGGATGCTGAAAAACTTTATGTTGCAGAAGCATATGCTAACCCCGGTCCGATATTAAAGAGGATTATGCCAAGAGCACAGGGCAGAGCATTCAGAATAAGAAAGAGAACAAGTCATATAACCTTAGTTCTCAAAGAAAGATAATTAACCAAAGGAGGTAAATGGTATGGGTCAGAAGGTACATCCACATGGACTCAGAGTCGGCGTCATTAAGGACTGGGATTCTAAATGGTATGCTGATTCAAAAAACTTCGGCGATTCTTTAGTTGAAGATTATAATGTGAGAAAATATCTTAAAAAGACTCACTTTGATGACGGTGTTGCAAA
>CAKSDT010000106.1 GCA_934446135.1 uncultured Clostridia bacterium | reverse complement strand
ATATACCACCTTACAAAGTTCGCGGTTTTAAGCTCTGTTTCTCTAAGGAATTACCGAACGTAAAAAACAAAATAATATAGCGTTATGGGCAAGCATATTTTTAAACAGCCTTTATAAATATCAAGGAAGATATATTGCGAAGAGCTATACAAGCATCAGACAAGAAATCTTATATTCCCTATGTGATTATCCCCCCTCTAAAGTCCCCACAGCGGTTCACAGCACACAAAAACGCTCCGTCTGTTCCCTCTCTCGGGTGTATATTCTATCACACCTAAAAGATAATATATATATAAATATATATATTATCTTTTACCTACGTTCAAACTAATGCTTTATGGCATTTTTTGGAAATATTAAAAACTTTTTCAAAAACAAGGAGAACAAAACCATGTTATCAAATCTCAGAGACGAATTTCTCGAACTGTACGAAAACTGCTCCGAAGAAGAACGCAACGGTGCAAAAATGTTTTGGCTCGAAAACGAAAGCAAACTTCACAGCGCACTTTATAACATCCATAACGATATCATTTATGACGATGTTCCCTCTCTTGACGATATCAAAGAAGCAATTGACGTTCTGACGGAGATGAATAATCCGAACGGCACAACTCCGATAATCTTTTATGACGGTTCACTGCATGATGAACTCTTAGGAAACCTTAACTTCTTACAGGCGTTCCTGACGTGCGTTCACGGTATCAACCGATACATAAACGGCTCGGCTGAAATGATGGCTAACCACAAGCACAAGTATTGCTACACGCACGAAACAGTCTACGGAACACTTAAAAGAGTTGTCAATCAACCCGATAAAGGCTATAAAGCTATAACTGATTATTGCAACAGTGGTTATGTAGTTGATGAAGACATACTGTTACCGTACATTCATGAAGACTATGACTACTACACACAGCTTGATGAACTCCGTAAGCTCATAGACACCACACAACCGCATGACTACATACCGACATCAATGTCAGACCTCTGTATCTGCTGATAAGAAAGGAATACCATGATAACCGATATAGCACTCGAACATAACGACACCGAATCAACGCTTATCTCGCAAATAATAGAACTGCTCCGTCTGCTTGATACACTGTCAAATCCCGAAATAAAAGACACCGCCAAAGCAAAAGACTTGTACCTTGACATTCAGGAAACATTTAAGAAGTACGGAGAAGAGACAGACAGCGAAGATATGAAAGCACTGTCAACGGCACTTCACGGATATAACACTACAATTTGTCCCTCTCTCATAAGCGGTTACACATACAACAGGTGTGAATCACTTATCGAACAGATAGAACTACTGCTGATAACGGCACTGTATAAGATTAAATGCAGTGGTCTTTTCCGTGGCGCAACACGCGAAACACTGAAAGACAACGGACACAAGAACACCGCCTTTGCAGGAGATCTTATAAACATAATCAAGCAACCCGAATACAAACAGAAGGTTTTTAAAAACTATAAACTCGAATATGTTTCCGCATGGCACGACACCGATAAAGACAGCGCGGTTCTGACATTCGCAGACGTAAAAACAGGACTTGACGAAGATTTAAAGTCTTGTTACAAACTCGGCGATACAACCATAATCGAATACAAATAACTTGTGTGAATTGTGTGTTTTCCTTAATTGGACTGCACACAATTTATCTTTTATGACTTGTTGACAAACAAACTAAAAAGGAGTATAATAGACACCTCTACATGAGACAAATTAAAAAAGGAGTGATAAATTGGAAAAGAAGAAAATAATGCAGGGATATCAAATTCTCGAAGAAACCGAAACGGGCATAACGGCTATGAACGAAAACACGGGAGAAGTCGAAACGCTGATACCCACATACATTCCCGACGGTTCAAGAATCATAACACCCGAAGAAGCGATAAAAATCTACAAAAACAGAGAAGCGCAAAAAGAAAAAGAACTGAAAAAGTATCTGAAAAACAAAGCCGAAAAACCGCTCGGAGATTATTTCTTTGCGCTTGCCGATAACGAAGCGGACTACTTCACACTGAAACCCGCAACACTCGCAAGGCTGATTTATCTAAGTACCTATATCGGGTACAATTCCGATTATCTGAAAATAGATAAAGAAGACTTGCAGGAAGCCATGGACATAAATAAATATACCTTTTACGAATTTCTGAAAGAAGTAAACGGAAATTATTTGATATTTGAAGATAAGCAGATTAGACTAAATCCCCCGTATCTGTTCCGCAGAGGAAAATTTTCTAAACAAACGGACGAAGAACGCGAAAGACGATACCAAAAGATTTATATCGAAGCCGTGCAGGAGCTTTACAAGAATACCACGCCAACGTCGCACGGCAGTTTAGGTTACGTCTACAAACTCATGCCCTATATCAATATCGAATGGAACATAATCTGTAAGTATCCGCTTGAAAAAGATATCGACAAGATATTCCCTCTCACAACGGATGAAATTTGTGAAAAGCTCGGATATTCCACAAATCAACGAAGCAGATTTATAAATACCTATAAGAGCATAAAGTTCAAAGTCAAAGACCATGAAGAAAACTTTGTTGCGTTCGTTTCTAACGGAGAAGACGTTAGAATGTTTGTGAACCCGCGAATCATGTACAAAGGCTCTAACTGGGAGAGGGTATCAATACTCGGCACGTTCATGAAACCCCGTCAAACAAGCTCCAAACGGTTCAGATAATGCCCTCTCGACAAATTTCAGACTGACTTCTCGACAAATTCCAAACTGACATAAAACAAGCCGTTTTGCCCATAGAATATATAGTCTTTTCGGGCACTTTACCCTCTATTTATGCTCGACAAATTCCAAACTAATTTTAACTCTTGAATTGCCTTGAAATGTCATAGAAAATATAGCTTTTTAAGCCTTTAATGTTCGGATAGTTCCCTTGGTTGTATAAGGTAACAAGTATGTGCGACAACTTGTAGTTTGCCTTTAAGATAAAGTATTTGAGTTAATCGTGAGATTTTATCCCCGAATAGATATCGGTGCGTCCGAAGCTCTCTGCTTCAGAGCAAGGCGCACACTTGGAGGGGATAAGGTCGAATGATTGACGAACGGAATAAACTTGTGTTCCCGCCTATAAAGAAAAAAGAACCGCGCTCCCGATTGTTGATACAGGCGAACAACCATGTTCCGGACGGTCGCGCGGTATGCGTTTTAAAATTTTTAAAAATTTAAAATTCCTTTAAAGGAAGAATTAAGTAAACTTATAAGGCTATAGTCTGCACTGTAATTCAGTATAGATTAGCTTTAGTCTACGCTCTAAACTTTGTTCTGCACTGCCGATTTAGAATAATTTAAAAGAGAGGGATAATTATATTTTTTCCTTTAAAGGTAAATTTATTTTTTCTTTGTTCTGCATTGTTTAAACTGAATTGTCAGTTAATCCTACAGAGATACAGGCAAACCGAATCTTTACTTTATAGGCTACGCTGTCCTTTAAAGGAAAGAAAAAAACCTCGGTTGTCAGCCGAAGTCTAAGTTGTTTATTTTTGTATTTACAGGTATTCTTTGTAAATTTTAATTTTTAAAATTCCGAAAAAGCTATTGTGTTATCCGAAAAAACATGCTATAATCAAATTGTGGCGTTTGATTGCTAAAGAAAGGAAAATATGACTGCAAGCATTCAAACAAAAAACAACAAGTATTATATCGTTCTGAATTGGCGTTCAGTTCCAAACAAAAGAGAACAAAAGTGGATAAAAACAGACTTAACCGTTACAGGCAATAATAAACGTAAGGTCGAAGAACTCCGCTTACAGGTTCTTAATGAATGGAAAAATAAGATTGAAACGGGAAGCGATATTAAATTTTCGGAATATTTGAAGTCTTGGCTTGACGAAAAAAGGGAGTCGGTTGAAGCTACTACCTATCACGGCTACACAAGCAATATGAATAAACATATAATTCCCTACTTGGAAAAGATGGGGATAAGAATTTGTTACGTAAAGGCTAAAACTTTAAATGAATACTACCTGACGAAAATTAAAGACGGTTTGTCCCCCACTACAGTCAAGCATCATCATCAGAATATTTCATCCGCATTATCCGAAGCCGTTGTAAAAGAACTTCTGCAAATTCACCCCGCGACAACGGCTAAAGTACCGAAGTCAGAACAGTTTAGAGGTAATTTCTTAAATATCAATCAGTTAAATGAAATGCTCGAACTGTTCAGAAATACCGATATCTGGATACCGATAGCACTTGCTACGTTCTACGGACTAAGAAGAAGTGAAATTCTCGGTTTGTGTTGGAATAATGTTGACTTTGCAAATAAGAAGATTGTAATAGCTCAAACAACCGTTCAAATAATCGGTGGAGACGTTTTAAGAAATAAAACAAAGAATTCAAGCAGTTATAGAGCATTGCCGTTAAACGGAGATATGTTTGAAATTCTGCTACGTGAGAAGTACAGACAGGACTACGGAAAAGAAACATTCCCTTATTGGCAGGATAATGACTTTGTTTGTGTTGACGATAAAGGATATCCTATAAAGGCAAATCACTTGACAACAGCTTTTTCAAAGAAAATCAAATCAAGTAACTTGCCTTATGTAAGACTGCACGATTTAAGACACAGCACCGCAAGCAACCTATTGTCAATGAATCATTCGGTTGTAGAGGTGCAGGAATGGATGGGACATTCAAGTCCGAATACTACCCTTGCCTACTATTCGCACATACACCCGTCAGAATCCAAAAACCGAATAGGAATAGAATTATCGGACAAACTCACGCTGACGAAAGCGCAACAGACGGAATAAAACCTTATGAAACGGTTAGAAAAACGGTTAGAAGAAATTTTTCTTTTCCCGTGATAACAAAAAAATCGCCTTAAATCAAGCGAAATAAGGCGAAATCAACAGGGGCACTAAGACTCGAACTCAGGACACGTGGTTTTGGAGACCACTGCTCTACCAACTGAGCTATACCCCTGTGCGAACGATGATATTATATCACGCCCGCCTACTTTTGTCAATACCTTTTCTCAAAAAATTTGATTATTTGACAGATATTTCACGCGAGGGATTTTCTAAGCGATGTGAATATCTTTTTTTCTTCCCTCGATATCTTCACCTGCGTGAGTCCGAGAACCTCCGCTGTCTGTTGCTGAGAGTATTCCTTGAAATACCTGAGTATGATTATCTGTCTCCACAGCGTCGGGAGTGTGTTTATTGTTTCCGTAAGCGCTACTCTTTCTATCATTTTGCCGAGCGTATCATCTGTCGACGGAATCACGTCTTCAAGCGAAAAATCGTCGTCTCCGATGGTTTCCGAAAGTGAGCGAACCGCGCTTGTCGAGTCCATTGCGTCGGCAGCTTCCTCTTGAGTTATCCCCAGTCTTTCGGCAAGCTCACTGAGACGCGGCTCTTCCCCATGCTCGGTTATATATTTCTCCCTCTCATGCATCAGAGCCGCTCCCGTGCGCTTTTTTATTCTGCTCACCTTAACAGTACCGTCGTCACGGAGAAACCTCCTTATTTCCCCTATTATCAGCGGCACGGCGTAGGTTGAAAATGCGTTGCCCCGCGATATGTCGAAGCTGCGGATGGCTTTTATCAGTCCGATTGAGCCTATCTGCACGAGATCCTCAAAGTCACAGCCTCGTCCCTTGAATCGGTGCGCTATTCCGTTCACGAGTCCGAAGTTGAGTTCTATTATTTTCTCTTCAACCGCAGTGTCTCCCGCAGCATATC
>CAKSDT010000105.1 GCA_934446135.1 uncultured Clostridia bacterium | reverse complement strand
AGACCCTCTTTAAAGGCAATTGCGGCTGCCATTTTAAATGCCATTTCCGAAGAATCTACCGGATGGTATGAGCCGTCCAAAAGCGTTGCTTTTAAGTTTACAACGGGGTATCCGGCAACAATGCCTTCCATACAGCATTCTCTTAAGCCTTTTTCTACTGCAGGGAAGTAGTTTTTGGGAACTGAGCCGCCGAAAACGCTTTCTTCGAAAATCATTTCTTCGGAATCTGCCGGTTCAAATCTTATTTTAACATGGCCGTACTGACCGTGGCCGCCCGACTGTTTTTTATGTTTGCCTTCAGCCTCAACGGTTTTTCTGATTGTTTCTCTGTAAGCGGTCTTAGGTTCTTCAAGAATGACAGAAACTTTAAACTTTTCGAGAAGTTTATTGACTGCAACAGAAAGATGGGTTTCACCCATACCCGAGATAAGGCTCTGTTTTGTTTCACGGTTATTTTCAAACTTGATTGTTTTATCTTCTTCCATTATCTTTGCCAAACCCTGGCTGATTTTTTCTTCATCGCCCTTTTCTTTGGGGTAAATCGCCATTGTAAGCATAGGTCTTGGATACTTAATGCCGTCAAGAACAAGTTTTCTTTGCGGGTCGCACAAAGTTTCGCCCGTTTTTGAAAAAGCAAGTTTCGGAATTACACCTATATCGCCTGCAGGGATTTCTTTTGTTTCTGTCTGCGTTTTGCCGCACACATACAAAAGTTTTCCGATTTTTTCTGACTGACCCTGATTTGAGTTATAAACAGAAGAATCTGCCTTCAAAACACCCGAATAAACCTTAATGAATGACAGTCTTCCGATAAATGGGTCTGCAACGGTTTTAAAGATAAGTGCCGACATAGGTGCCGATTTATCGTAATGAACTTCTTCGGGTTCATCTTTATCAATATTATTTGCAAACTCGACTGCGGTTTCAACAGGTGAGGGAAGAAGGTCGTTTACAGCGTCTAAAAGTTTTCTTACGCTTGCGGTAACAACCGAAGAGCCGCACAAAACAGGGGTTATCGACAAATCCTCGACACCCTTTTTGAGTGCTCTCTTTATTTCGTCCTCGGTAAATTCCTCGCCGGCAAAATATTTTTCCATCAAAGCCTCATCTGTTTCTGCAATTGCCTCCAAAATCATCTGTCTTGCCGGGAGTGCAACTTCAAGCATATCGTCGGGGACCGGCATATCAATAATTTTTCCGTCCTCAAATTTTCTTGCTTCCATTTTAACTACATTTACATAGCCTTCAAACTTTGAGTCTTTAACCATCGGCACATAAAACGGTGCTATTGAATTTCCGAAATTGCTCTTAAGGTCGTCGATAACTTTTTTATAATCTGCTTTTTCATCGTCCATTTTGGTTATGAAAATAATTTTCGGAATTTTTCTCGAATCAGCATAGTTCCAGGCAAATTTCGTACCTGTTTTAACGCCTGATTTAGCCGAAACCGTGATAACGGCACTGCCGGCAACACGGACTGCCTGCCTTACTTCGCCCTCAAACTCAAAAAATCCGGGAGTATCTATAACATTAATCTTTTTGTTTTTCCACTCAATCGGTTCAACGCTTGAATAAACCGAAATCTGTCTTTTTATCTCTTCGGTATCAAAATCCGAAACGGTATTTCCGTCAGAAACCTTTCCAAGTCTGTCCTTTGCTCCGCTTACAAAAAGCATTGCCTCGGTAAGCGATGTTTTGCCCGAACCGCCGTGACCTAATATACAAAGGTTTCTGATATCCTCCGGACTGTAATTTTTCATTTTGCCATCTCTCCTTTTTTTGCCGTATTAAAATGATTTTTCTTTTTTATCCTTATCGCATAATAATATCTCTAAAGGCTGAGTTCTATACGCACTGTGTAAATTCCTTTTGCTTTCGGCAAAATCTTTTTGGCTACTTTGCACAATTTTTTTGTTTATTTTGTGCAAGTTATACAAATTCTTTTATAAAAAGTTCATCAAAACCCATATCTACAAGAAACACAGAAAGCGAAAAAAGTTTATAAAAATCAAAGGGCTTTGAAATATCCACTTCAAGTTCTTCTTCTATTTTTGACAGGCGGTAAGACACGGTATTGGGGTGGATAAAAAGTTTTTTGCCTGTTTTGAGTCTTGAGCGGTTGTTCGTCAGATATAAATAAAGAGTAAGGCAAAGGTCGGTGTGGTTTTTTATATCATACTCATAAATTTTTTGAATATCGGGGTCTTTAAAAGCATTTGTTTTGGTTAAACCGCTTAAAACCGAGAAAACCGCAAAATTTTCCTCATACACCGCAAAAGATTTTTGTTTTGCCGAAAAATATTCCATTTCTTTTTCAAGGATTTCATATTCGTTTTTCATTTCATAAAGAGAATTTGTTTTTACCGAAATTGCGGCTTTTAAAGAAAAATTTTCACAGATTGAAATGAGTTTTTCAACATCGTGGTCTTTATGGATAAAAGTTATAAGGCTGTCTTTATAAAAAAAGGGATATGAAGCGTGAAATCCGTCTTTTACGGCATTTTTAACGGAATTTAAATCGCAAAGCGACTTTTCACCCAATTTTATTATTGCAAATTTTTCAGGTGAAAAGTGCGAAAGAAAAGTTCCCGAAACACGCAGGTTAAAAATTTGTTCATTTTCAAATTTCGAATCGAAAAGGTCTGTAAGAATTTCATCTGCCGTGCTTAAAACCCCGTTTTTGCGGCTTTCGAGAAAAAGTTGTTTTGCAAGAAGTCCGCAGCAAAGCAAAAGGTCTTCTTTTTCGGGAAGTTTTGATTTTCCGTCAAACTCAAAAACGGCGTAACCCACTTCGGTTCCCCCCGAATTTAATATTCCGGCTGCGTAATTTTTGCCGCCGTTTTGAAAAAATGCCGTCTGTTCAAGATTTCCGGAAAAACATTCTTCGATTTTACGGCAGGCGGAAACTGAAAGTTCCCCGTGCATTACGGCAGTTTTATACCCAAGGCTTAATTTTTCGGTTCCCGAATACGAAACTATATGAAAAGAACTGTCGGTCACCATAACCGACGCTTTAAAAAGCATTGAAGCCGTTTTTGTGAGTTCCGTTACAGAATTATCCGAAAAAAACGCATTTATAAGTTCTTTTTTATTCATTTTACCCTCCGTTACTGTGCTGTGAGTACAGTTAAATTTTATTTAATTATACTTCGGGTATATTGTAAAGTCAAGATTTTTGCGTATAATAATAACTGTAAAAAGAAAGAGGAACAAAGATTTGGAGATGGTTAAAATGTTTTGTGATATTAAAAGCCGCTCATCGGTATGGCACTTATGATACCGATTTTAAAAAGCACTTCGTTCAGTCGGCGGTTCGGAGCAAGATATTTTAAACGCTGACAGAGAGGTATGGTAATTATGTTTGAACTCAGACCTTACGGAAATAGAAAACACAATGCAGTATACAATCCTTTTAAAGATATGGACGAATTTGAGAAAAGATTTTTCGGTTCGCCGTTTGAATTTTTTGACACCAATTCGCTTGAAGAATTCAAGACCGATATAAAAGACGAAGGCGACCGTTTTGAACTTAAAGCAGACCTGCCGGGCTTTGACAAAAAAGATATTCACTTAGACATTGACGGCGATGTTCTTAAAATCAAAGCCGAGCGTCATCTTGAACATGAAGTGAAAGACGAGAAGAAAAAATATGTACGGTGCGAGCGTTCGTACGGCTCTTATATGAGAGAATTTGATGTATCGGGAATTAACACCGAAGGAATCAAAGCAAAGTATGAAAACGGAGTTTTGAATTTGACTTTGCCGAAAAAAGAAAACACGCTTCCGCCTGCAAAACATCTTGAAATTGAATAGTTTAAGTTCCCGAACCCAAAAGTTCGGGTTCAGGATGCCGAAAGAGCCGGTCATCTTGTCGGTCGGCTTAAATCCCCCGAACCGTTTGGTTCGGGGGATTTTTTCAGTAAATTATTTCGGAAATCATATATTTTTTATCATAGTATGATTCGGTTATTTCAAACTCGGTTATGCCGAGTTTTGTTTTATAACTGATTTTATTTTGACTGACTAAAATATTGTACGGCGGCGAAAAAGAAAGGCTGCCGAAATCGCCCGAAACAAAAAAGTTTTGTCCGCCGGGCAGGAATATTACGGCTCCGCCGTCTGATTTTTTTGCTTTTAAATCTACGCTTTCGAGTTTTTTTATCTGAATGGGTATTCCCGAAAAATCGTAGATATAAAGCGAATTTTCGGAACAAAGCAGAACTTCATTGCAGCCATCGCCCGTAACATCTTTTAAACTTATATCAAAATCGCCCTGAGGGCAGGGGGCTTTTTTGGAAAACCCCGTTTTTCCCGAAACATAAACAAGGTCTGTTCCTTTTATGTATGCCTTTTCGGTATATGTTTTTTGGGTGCAGGAGCACAAAAAAAGAATCATTAACAGTAATATTATTTTTTTCATAGTAAATTATATTGAAAAATTAACTGTTTTATGTTAGAATGTTGTGAGAGGTTTTGAAAATTATGAAACTTACAACGCTTTGCTATATTGAAAAAGACGGAAAATATTTAATGCTTCTTAGAAACAAGAAGAAAAATGACTGCAATGAGGGAAAATGGATTGGGGTCGGCGGAAAACTTTTTTCTTTTGAAACTCCCGAAGAATGTGTCAAAAGGGAAACCTTTGAAGAAACGGGACTGAAACTTAAAAAAGCGGTTTTCAGAGGAATTGTGCATTTTATTTCCGATAATTGGGAAAATGAAAATATGTACCTTTACACTTCGGATTCGTTTTCGGGCCAACTTAAAGAGTGCAGAGAGGGAACTCTTTCCTGGGTTAAAAAAGATGAAATTATGAATCTTAATCTTTGGGAAGGTGATAAATTATTTTTGGAAAAACTGCTAAACGACGCTAAAGTCCGCCCTTTTGAGATGACTCTTTCATATGAGGGGGACAAACTGGTTTTCAGCAAAACGGAGGATTTATGAAAAAGACAGTAAAAGATTCTTACACCGAACAGGTTCAGATTTTAAACCAATCTCATATGAACGGCTTTGAAAGGCTTTTTGGCGGTACATTAATGCAATGGATTGATGTTGTTGCCGCAGTTGTGGCAAGACGGCACAGCGAAAAAAATGTTACAACGGTTTTGGTTGACAGGCTTGAATTCAAAAAAGCCGCAAGGGCAAACGATACTCTTTTGCTGACAGGGTTTATCACCTATGCCGGAACTACTTCGATGGAAGTCTGCGTAAACAGTTATGTTGAGGCTCTAAACGGCACGAAAACCCTTATCAACACCGCATATCTTGTAATGGTTGCATTGGACGAAAACGATAAACCCGCAAAAGTGCCGGAACTTAAACTCGAATCGCCCGAGGAAAAAAGACGGTACGAAGAAGCACTTTTAAGACGGGAACTTAGAAAAAAACTGTCCTGAGTTAAAAATTAGAAGTTAGGAATTAGGAGTTGGCATATGTGCCGGCAGAATAATTTGTGATTTGTGATTTTGTGTGTATCGGCGGTTTAATTTGTAATTTGCAATTTTGTAATTTTGTATATATCAGCAGTGCGATTGATAATTTGTAATTTTATATGTACCCGTAGCGTAATGGATAACGCAACAGACTCCGACTCTGTAGCCTGGGAGTTCGACTCTCCCCGGGTACGCCAACCAAAAACCCACCATTTGGTGGGCTTTTTGTTTGATTAAATATGGAGAGAGTCGAACTCAAAGTGAGCAAAATTCGTTAGAAAAATACTC
>CAKSDT010000104.1 GCA_934446135.1 uncultured Clostridia bacterium | reverse complement strand
ACTATATATATGGTGTTTGTAAGCAGCCGTATATGGTTTTTGTACTTAATTGTCTGAGTTACGACAATAAGATTTTCTATTACTATATTCTTTGCGTGAGTTATCTCCACTTCCTGCGGACTGTTGTCCGGTTTTGCCGCAAGCGTTATATTTTTAAGATGAACATTTCTTATTTCATATCCTTTTTTGTCAAAGCCTACTATTCTGAGACCTGTGCAGTTTACATATCCCTGTTTCCACGCAATTCCGTAGTTTGTTATTTTTATATTTTCAAAGTAGAAATTTTCAAATACCGGTGTATCGGGTGACGGAATTCCGTATTGGTTATAAGCAACGCTGGATAAAAGCCAAAGTCTTGGTGTTACGCAGTCTGATATATGAACATTTCTTACATACCCGCCTCTTTGGGGCTGTGCCTTGATATGAAAACCTGCACACTTCGAAACATCGCAATCCCAAACATACACATTGGATACTCCTCCCGACATCTCAGAACCTATTGCCAATGCCCCGCCTTTTTCGCTCGTGCAGTCAAACACATAAATATTCTTTGCCGGTTTTGCAATTACATCTCCTTCAGGATTTTTGCCTGATTTTATTGCAACAATATCATCTCCTGTATCAAAATCACAACCAAAGAGAACACAGTTTTCGGAAGAATCGGGATCCCAGCCGTCACCGTTTCCTACTTTTTTAGAGTTAAATGAACAGTTGTAAGTTATGATATTTTTTGAATAAATAAAGTGAACATTCCACGCAGGTCCTTTGTAAAGTTTAAGTCCTGAAATTATAACATTTTCACTGCTGCTTATATTGATAAGTCTGCCCCTTACAACACCTGCAATATCTCTTTCGTTTTCAGGTGTTACAGGTCGTCCTTCAATCTCCTTAAATTTTCTTACATTCTCTATTTCAGTGTCTTTCATTGCCTCTCCAAGCGGTGTTCCTCCGCCTGAAATCATACCCTTACCCCTTATGATGATATTTTCACAGGTTTTAGATGTGTTTCTGTCAAGTTCACCCATATTAATAAGAGAACGGAAACACATTCTTTCAATGCCCTCATATCTGCTTTTAATCTTCGGAAGATAATCATCCGGATTTTCGGAGCCCTGAAGCACACCGTCTATTACCAATTCCGTATCTGAATGTAAATTCAACGCACCTGTTAAAAATGTGCCTTCGGGAACATATACAAAATCATCTTTTGTGCAATCGTCAAGTGCCTTTTGTATTGACTCTGTATTTAAGGTTTCGCCATCGCCTTTAGCCAAGTACGGTGCAGACGAAATATCTATTTTGTTCTTGGTTTTCTTTGTTCTGATTTCCTCTTCAAAAATTGTTCTTACAAAACTTCCGTTTTCATCATACATCTTGATCTCAATAAAATATTCCGTATCCTCATTTAATCCCATATATGAAAAATGAGTTTTATTGCTCTTTAAAATTTCTTTTCCGTCAGAAAACATTAAAAAATAACCGCCGTTTAAATCAGGCTGTCTGTCAAAATAGACTGTTATTTCATTATCATATACTACTTTCCCTGTTTCCATTATTTTTCCCCCTGTTTTTTAGTAAATCAAGTTTACCACAGTGCTACACCCTTGTCAAGATAAAAAACGAGCGCAAAAATACAATTTTTTGCACTCGTTTAGGTTTATGCTCTTAATATAATGCCCATACCCTTAAGATTATCCATAATTTTATTCATATTTTCCTGAACCTCATCACCTGTTAAACTTCTTTCCATAGACGAGAACGAAAATCTTAATGTAACACTTCTTAATATTTCGTTTTCATAAATATCAATAACTTTTACATCTTTAAGGCTCTCTATTTCAAGACCCTTCCAAGCCTTTTCAATATCAGAAAATCTCATACCCTGACCGACATTAAGAGAAAGGTCAAAGTCAATTCCAGGGAATCTCGAAACTTCTTCAAATTCAATCTTTTCACCCTTCATTTCTTCAAACAGGTCAAGGTCGATTTCAAAAGTTACTACCGCACAGGTCTTTTTATCAAATTTTGCAAGAACTGCCGGATGGAATGTGCTTATTGAACCGACACTTGTTCCGTTAAACGCAATATCAGAGGTATTTCTCGGATGCTGATATTTATGTTTTGGCTTAACTTTTGTAAATTCCGGTTTTGAATGTTTCATATCCGAAAAAATCTTTAAAATCAGGTCAACGGCTTCAAAATATACCTCTTTTTCGGTCTTATTTCTGCTCATCAAAAGAACACAAAGTTTCTTTTTCTCTATGCAGTTGTTATCTTCGTCAGTACCTTCAATTACCCTGCCTATTTCAAAAATTCCGTATTCCGGAGAATAAGTTTTGTTTTCGTATGCAAAGGACAAAAGTGTCGGAATCATTGAATTTCTTAAAACGCCGTTACCCGAAGACTCTATATTCAGTATTTTAACATTGTCTTCAACTTCAATCCCGAGTTTCTTGTATTTTTTCTCATCACACCAAACATAAGAGTGGACTTCGTGTAATCTTCCGAATTTAACAAGAATGTCTTTAATAAGATTATCGCCTGCTTTTCCGTTTGAAAGTTTGACAGGTTTTAACGCTGAAAGCGTGGTCTTAATTTCAAAATTATCATATCCGTAAATTCTTGTTATTTCTTCAATAATGTCTGCCTTGATTGTAACATCCTTTGTTGCTCTCCAAGACGGTACTTTAACAACAAACTTTTCACCGTTTTTGGTAAGCAAAAATCCAAGTCTTGTGAGTGTTTCAAGAATTTCTTCATCTTTTATATCAATTCCGGTATATCTGTCAACATATTTTTTATCAAAGGAAAGTTCCACTTCAGGATAGTGTTTGACATATTTATCTGTAACTTTAGATGCAACCTTTGCTTCAGGGTCGATATCTGATAAAAGTTTTACAAATCTTTTAAGTGCAATCATTGTAAGTTCGGGGTCGAGCATTTTTTCATATCTCATACTTGCGTCTGTACGAAGTCCCATTCTTGCAGATGATTTTCTTATTGAGATGCCGTCAAAAGATGCACCTTCTAACACAACACCTGATGTTTCTTCAACTATTTCAGATTCAAGTCCGCCCATAATACCCGCAATTCCAACAGGTGTTCCGTCGTTTGTTATCATTAATGTTTCAGGTGTTATTTCCCTTTCTTCACCGTCTAAAGTTTTGAATGTGAATGTTTTATCAAAAGTTTTAACATTAATTGTATCGATTTTCGAAGCATTAAACGCATGAGTCGGCTGACCGAGTTCAAGCATAAGATAGTTTGTAAGGTCGGCAAGAAGATTTATAGATCTCATTCCGCAGTAATAAAGTCTTACCTGCATTTCATAAGGAGCGGTATTTTGGGTTATATTGTCCATCTTAATACATGAATATCTGTAAACCAAATCTTCTCTTTCGATTTCAACCGAAATTTCATTGTCTCCGTTATATTCAGGATTTTTAAGTTCGATAGGTTTTAATTCCCTTTTTGTTATTGCAGCAATTTCCCTCGCAATACCGTAATGACCCCAAAGGTCAGGACGGTTTGTAAGGGATTTGTTGTCAACTTCAAAAATTACATCATCAATCGGAAAAACTTCTTTAATATCGGTTCCGTTCGGAATGTCATTATCCAAAACAAGTATTCCGCTGTGGTCATCACTTATTCCGAGTTCTTTACCCGAACAACACATACCAAAGGAATCATATCCCGCAACTTTGCAAGCGTTAATTTCACCTTCCGGAACCCTGCCTCCTGCTTTTGCAAAGGCAACCTTAATTCCAAGTTCAGCATTGGGAGCACCGCAAACACAGTCAACTATGCCCTCTCCCGTATCAACTTTAAGAAGGTGAAGTTTTTTCGAGTCGGGATGTTTTTCAAAAGAAACAATTTCACCCACAACAACATTTGACACATCTCTTCCTTTATAGTAAATATCTTCAACTTCCGCTGTGCTTAATGTAACCTGATGAATTAATTTTTCAAGGTCAAGACCGTCAAGATTTACATAATCTTTAATCCAATTTGTTGAAATAAACATTTTATCTTAATTCCACCTTTCTTAATCATTTTCAAACTGTGCAAGAGATTTTAAGTTGCCGCTGTTAAATACTCTTATATCTTTAATTCCGTATTTCATCATTGCAAGTCTTGTCATACCAAGGCCAAATGCAAATCCTGTATATTCTTCCGGATCAATTCCGCCTGCCTTTAAAACATTGGGGTGAATCATTCCGCAAGGGCAAAGTTCAAGCCAACCGCTGTTTTTACATGAAGGACAACCCTCGCCTCCGCAGATAAGACATTTAATGTCAAGTTCGAATCCGGGTTCTACAAACGGGAAAAAGCCGGGACGGAGTCTTACAGTTATATCCCTTTCAAAAACTTCTGAAAGCATTGTTTTCATAAAATAAATAAGATTTGAAATTGAAATATCTTTATCTATCATAACGCCTTCCATCTGGAAAAATGTATTTTCGTGGCAAGCGTCTGTCGACTCATTTCTAAAGCATCTTCCCGGGAAAATTGCTCTTACCGGAGCACCGTATTTTCTCATAATATAGTTCTGTGCCGCAGATGTCTGGGTTTTTAAAAGTTGACCGTTTTCAAGATAATAAGTATCCTGCATATCTCTTGCCGGATGATGCTTCGGAATGTTAAGAGATTCAAAGCACTGATAGTCCGAAACAACCTCATTATAGTCTTCTACGATAAATCCCATACTTGAGAATATATTTTCAAGTTCACGCTGAACTAAGGTTATCGGGTGATACGAACCCTCCTCAGTTTCACGCGGCATTGATTCGTCATAACTTTCAACGCAGTCAATTTTTTGCTGAATTTCAAGTTCTTCCAACTCTTTTGCCTTCTCAACAAGAATTTTTTCAATGTCCCCCTTTAACTGATTGATTTTTGCACCGGCCTCTTTTTTGTTTTCGTTTGCAATATTTTTAAAATCTGCCATAAGTCCTGCAATATGACCCTTTTTTCCGGAAAATTCAACCCTTAAGTTTTCGATATCCTTTGAAGATTTAATTTCTTTGATTTTTTCTTCAAAATCTGCCCTCAGTTTGCTAATTTTATCAAGCATTTTCTAAAATCCTCCTTAAAAAAATAAAAACCGCCCCGAAAATATCGGGACGGGAAAATTCATTCTCGCGGTACCACCCATATTCAAAACCGTATTTCGGCTTTGCACTTTTAAGTTTCGTTTCGTGAAACAACATCGTTAAACTTACTGCAAAATGCTTTTCGTTTAATGCTCCAATGCTGAAATTCAGGTTTTTAAACTTTAAAACGGCTCACAGCCGATGACCGTTTCTCTCTTAAAAGTTTTGACAAAAACCCTACTTACACATTTTCATCGCAAGGTAAATTCTATCACATACAAAAGATTTTGTCAACTACAATGTGTATGTTTTATTATTCCATAACTTTCATAAAATGTTCCGCCGTTTAACACATAGTCTTTAATACATTTTTCCAAACCACTCCTACACTCTGCATTATAAAGTTTTTCCTTTGTCATCTTCCAGCCGAAAGTAAATCTTATAGCCGCCTCCAACTCTTCCTCTTTTAGAATTTTAAACCTGTTTCCGAATTTAATAATATTAGACTCTTCGGGCAAAAAACGATTAAGAGTTTTATCCAAAAGCCAAGAATAACAAACATAAAAGTTATACTTATAATCCGGAAAAAACTTTGCAAAGAATTCATTTGCCAATGCAAAAGACGCATCACATCTTTCTTCTGTCAATGAATTCCCTTTTGGAATATGAATATTCAATACATTTTCGCCTTCTGTAACAC
>CAKSDT010000103.1 GCA_934446135.1 uncultured Clostridia bacterium | reverse complement strand
CTCCCCAAGTTGGACTCGAACCAACGACCCTGCGGTTAACAGCCGCATGCTCTACCGACTGAGCTATTGAGGAATATCAACAAGTTTCATTGTAGCACTATTTATTTGTTTTGTCAACTATTTTAATTGTTTTATTTACAAAAAGAACGAAAAGTGTTATAATCGATATGGTTTATTACTAACTTCGGAGGGTATAAAATGAGAAAAAAGATTATAGCAACCGTCATTATTGTCATTGCGTTGATATTAATTTTAACATTTGCACTTAATGCAAGGATGATATTGATGTTTGTAAAGGATAAATTAAATACTGTTTTCCCGGATAAATTTTGTTATCAGATATATTATCAAAATGGCGTCAGAGAGTATAATTATAACAAACTGGACTTTGAAAATAACGATGTTCGTGAAATTCAGGTCGGAAACGGTAAAAAATATTTGGTAAACCATTCGAGAGGTTTTGCTTTGGGTTGTCCAAGGGATTCCGAATTTGATTTTTCATGTGCTCAGGAATTTATTAAAATCCATTCCGAAAAATATGATATGATTGTTTCAAAAGAATATGCCCATGAAGATAACGCAAAAGAATATGTTAACTCTTACCTTAATAAATATATTCTTGATAAAACATATTCTGAAGTGAACCGTATAAAAGTACATTCTGACAACACAACTAAAGTTAATGATAAGTGGATGCAGGTATTGTTTTTTACGAGAACTCCGGCACCAATGAGTGAAATTAAAGATAATGCATATGCGTATGCCTATATTTATACCGGTACTCAGCATTATTACAGAATAATGTTTAAGACGGAGGATTATAATAAAGATTTTATTAATGAAGTTTATAAAGTGTTGTACTCTTTTTCTGATGGTGTTGAAATAAAAGGAAAATCTGATGTGTATACAGATTTTTATCCTGTAATACCTGAGTATTGGACAGACGAAACCAAAAAAGTATATGAAAATATTAAAAATGCCAAAACTCCGTATTGGGGGATATATTCTCCTCAGGCAGTAAGAGATTCAAAGGAGAATGTAATAAAAAAAATAGAAAACGAAACTGATTCTGAATTTCAGATATTGCTTGAATACATATATTATTGGGAAGAATTTCCTGCAAAAGGAATGACTGAAGCATATAACAACGGGAAAATTGTCGAACTTACAATGCAGACATCAACTGTTATGAATGCTGACCTTAATAACTATAATCCGTTTTTCGATGTTCTTGACGGTGTTTGCGATGAAACATTAAGACAGTTTGCAAGAGATGCTGCTGCTTTTGGGAAACCGTTTATTTTCAGATTGAACAATGAAATGAATTCAGATTGGACAAGTTATGGCGGAAATGTAATATTAAATGATCCGGAACTTTATGTAAAAGTCTGGAGAAAAATTTATGATATATTCCGTGAAGAGGGTGTAAATAACGCTATATGGGTATTTAATCCGAATAATATTTCTTTTCCTCCATGCGGATATAACAGTGCTCTTAATTATTATCCCGGAAATGAATATGTTCAGTTGTTCGGAATAACGGGTTACAACACAGGCGATTATTACCGTGACCGCTATGGGGAGAAATGGAGAAGTTTTACGGATATTTATGATGAAATATATAAAAATTACTACAATTCATTTAAGAATTTTCCGTGGATAATAACAGAATTTGCTTCAGCATCGTCGGGTGGAGATAAGGCAAAATGGATTGAAGATATGTTTGATCAGTTTTCAAAATACCCCGAAATTAAGGCTGCTGTGTGGTTTAACAGTGTGGATTATGATCCGAGAGAGCCCTTTGAAACAGTTGTATCTAGGGAATATACACTTGATGAAACTGATAAATCGATTGATGCGTTTAAGCAGGGCAGAAAATCACATAGGACAGACAGTATTTTTAAATAAGGTGGAATTTATATCAAAGTTATAATTGCAGAAAAACCGAGCCTGGCAAGGAATATTGCCGAAAGTATCGGAAATATGAAGAAAAAGTCCGGGTATTTCGAAGGTACGGACAGGATTATATAGTGACTTGGGCGTTTGGACATTTGTTTACATTGGCAGATGTAGAAGATTATCAGGGACTTTCTAATCAAAATGTAAGATGGGATATTAAAAGGCTTCCGTGCTTTCCTGAAAAATTTATTTTTAAATTGAAAAGAGATCCAAAAACAAAACAGGAAGATATCGGTGTTAAAAGACAGTTTGAAGTGATTAAAACACTTTGCAACCGAAAAGATGTTGATACTGTTATTAATGCCGGTGACTCTGACCGTGAGGGAGAAATAATTGTAAGGATCTGTGTTGACAAAGCGTTAACTGACAAAAAAAATTTCAAAAGACTCTGGCTCCCGGATCAGACAACCGAAACAATAAATTCGGCACTTTCTGATATGAAGGATGAAACAGAATATGAAAGTCTTGCAAGAGAAGGATTTGCAAGAACTTATGTCGATTGGCTTTACGGGGTTAATCTTACGAGATTTGCCACGCTCAAAACCGGAACTTTGCTTAGGGTAGGCAGAGTAATTGTTCCCATTGTAAAAGCAATATATGACAGGGATATGAAAATCAGAAATTTTGTTCCTGAGAAATATTATGTTCCTGTGAGCAATGAACTTACAAATGATTGTAAAATTGAACTTATAAGCAAAAATAAATTCGATAAGAATTCACTGTCGGAAGCAGAAGAGTTGTGCAATCGGTATAATCAAAGCGAGGCAATAGTAAAATCAAAAAAAGTTAAAAAAGATGTACTGGCACCGGGAAAACTGTATTCGCTTACCAAACTTCAGAATGTGCTCGGTAAAAAATATAAAATGAGTATGGACAACAGCCTTGATATACTCCAGTCACTTTATGAGCGTGGATTTGTGACATATCCGAGGACTAACTCTGAATATCTCGCCGAAGCAGAACAAGATAAGATTAAAACTATAATAGGTAATGTCAGAAAACTAGGATATCCTGTTGAATTTAAGCATAAAAAAACAATATTTGACGATAAGAAAATAGAATCCCATTCTGCACTCACGCCAACATACAAAATACCGTCTAAGGAACAACTGACCGAAGATGAATATAGGGTTTACAGTACGGTTATGCGTAGGTTTGCAGCAGTTTTTTGTGAAAAAGACTGTGTGATTGAAAAAACTGAGATAGTTGTAGATGTTGGGGGAGCGGAAGATTTTGTTCTGAGAGGAACGGTTATAGTAGAAAAAGGTTGGACCAAATATGATGATTACAATAAGAAGGACAAAATTTTGCCTAAACTTGAAAAGGGTGATGAAGTTAACATAAACTTCAAGCCTGTTGAGAAGGAAACAACACCTCCAAAACATTATACGATAGAAACTCTTAATAACTATCTGAAAAATCCGTTTAAAGAAGATAAAGCATCTAAAGATAATTCGGACGATGAAGAATACAGAGCGATTTTTGAGGGTCTCGAATTGGGAACCGAGGCAACAAGAACAGGTATTATTGAAAATGCAATAAAAAGTCAGTATATAAGTTTGAAAAAGGATATATATTCTGTTCTTCCGGCGGGGGAATACTTGATTAATTCTCTCGATAGAATGGGAATAATTATGGATAAATATAAAACTTCCGAACTTGGCAGGGCATTAAAACGCGTTTTTAGAAAAGAAATAACTATTGATGAATGCGTAGAAATTACCCGCAATGAAATTGTCAGCGTCTTTAATCCTGTCTCAAAGGATGTTTCTCTCGATACGGAAGACGGATTCATAGGAGATGTGTTGGGAAAGTGTCCGTTGTGCGGTAAAAATGTTGTAAGAAAGAAATTCGGTTACGGGTGCAGCGGATATACTGACGGATGTAAATTTACAGTAAGCGGTACTATTTGCGGAAGAGTTATTTCATCGTCAAATATAAAACTTTGGCTTGAAAAAGGCGAAACTTCAAAAATAGTTGGTTTTGTTTCTCAAAAGAGCGGGAAAAATTTTGATGCAATATTAAAATTTGACGGTGAAAAGGTGGTTTTTAAATTTTAAATATTTGTGTTGACTTTTTGAACTATTGATAGTATAATAATGGTGATCATTTATATGATTTAGATAAGGAGTGTATAGGTATGAGAAAAATTATAGCATTGATATTGGCTGTAGCAGTTGTTTTGTCTATGTCATTATCGGTTTCTGCTGCGTCTTTGAAAGATGTTCTTGTTGGTGCAGGTTATCCTACACAGTTGAATGTTACATCTGAAATATCAACAATGGTGAAGGCTTTCAACGAGGGCACAGCAAAGTATGCAGAAGAAAGAAACATTAATGTTACAAGTTTGCCGCAGACATTTAATTTCAGAACAGTTCTTGATATGTCTGATGTGAGAACTGCAATTCAGACTGCTTACGATGTCGTTAAACTTCGTGAAGGCGGCGACGATGCGTTTAGAAATGCACAGGTAAGCGGTAATTTCGATATTGTTGTTAATTACTCAAATAATATAGCTTTGTCTGATGGAGACAGATCGGATTATTTTTCAAAATTCACTAAGATTTCTTCAATATTCGCAGGTGATGGTATACAAGATACATCAGCGTCGGAATCTGGTATGAATGCTGTTAAGATAAGTGTTAAGATTAAGGACGGTAATAATGATTATGTTACTGCCGGACAACTTCTTGATAACATTTCATTGCTTGACGATATTGAATTTGTACATGATGTTAAAGTTTTACAGAGAGGACTTTATAAAGTTAATATTTCAATGAACGGAACTGTTATTATTGACAATGATCCTTCTGTGAAAGTAACATTTACATCAACAGGCCGTACTGCAGGTTTGAATGTATTCAAATCATCATCAAGCAGTGATTCGGGTTCTTCGACCGGCGGCACAAATAACAATCCTACAATAGGAGCAAAAGAAGTTAAAGTTGATTTAAGAGGAAATCAAAATATTTCTGTTAAGGCAGATGCTAATAATAAAGTTAGAACAGCAGATATTTTAAGCAAGGTTCCTGCAAAGCCGGGATTTGTTGTAGCAGGTGTTTACACCGATGCCGGATATCTTAATAAGGCAGGCAACGAAATTGATGTTTCCAAGACTCCTAATGTATATGTAAGATATGTAAACATTACTCCTCCGACTACGCTCGATGCAAAAGATCATAATTCATATATTCAGGGTTATCCGGATGGAAATATTCGTCCTAATGACAATGTAACAAGAGATGAAGTTTCTACAATGCTTTACAGATTGCTTGAAAAGACTGTAAAAGACAACAATGAAACAACAGAGAATAATTTCAGTGATGTACCTGAGAACTTATGGTCTAAAATTTATGTATCAACACTTGCAAAAGCAGGTATAATAAAGGGTTATGAAAATGGAAAATTTGATCCTGAAGCAAGTATAACAAGAGCAGAATTTGTTACTATGATTGCAAGAGTTTACGGCGATAAACTTCCGGATGCAGCAAAATCAAAATGCGAATACACAGATATATTCGGACATTGGGCAGAAGGTTATATCAGATCTGTTTATGACCTTTGCATAGTAAACGGTTACTCGGACGGTACATTCAAGCCTGACCAGCCAATAACAAGAGCGGAAGCAATTGCAATTCTCAACCGTGTACTTGTTCGTTATGCAGATGGTGATGCAGTAACCTCAGGTGCTAAGGAATGGAACGATGTTTCTAAGAGCGAATGGTTCTATAACGACATTCTTGAAGCAACGAACGGACATGACTTTGACCGTCGTGCTGATCAGTGGAATGAAAAACATCTTGATTATAAATAATAGTTAGAGTTATTAAAGGGAATCCTGTTATGGATTCCCATTTTTACGCAATT
>CAKSDT010000102.1 GCA_934446135.1 uncultured Clostridia bacterium | reverse complement strand
CTTGAAACTGTAGCATACAAAACTGAAATAACTACAGTCACCGAAGATATTGAAAATGATACTTTGTATGTCGAGGACAAATCTATGGGTGCTAACAGTGTCGAGGTAGTAAACAAAGGGAAAAAAGGCAAAGCTGAAAGAGAGTATATCATAAGATACGAAAACGGCAAGGAAGTATCTAAAATTTTAACTAAAGAAGTTGTAACCGAAAAACCGGTTGATAAAATTTTAAAAGTTGGAACAAAGCCTGTTAAGACTGAAAAAAAGGCAGGCGAAGAAGCACAGAGTCAGCCTGCGGCATCACAGCCTGCGGCATCACCTGTATATGGTACGGCAAATGTTACCGGTGATGTAATTACAACATCTGACGGCAGACAGTTGGGATATTCAAGAGCAATAACAGTTTCGGCAACTGCGTATGATCTGTCATATGAAAGTTGCGGAAAGAGACCTGGGGACAGAGGATATGGAATAACGGCGTCAGGAATGAGGGCGGCTTACGGTGTCATTGCAGTTGACCCAAGGGTTATTCCGCTCGGAACAAGACTTTATATTGCGGCTCCCGACGGAAGTTGGACTTACGGTGAAGCGGTTGCCGGAGATACCGGCGGTGCTATAAGGGGAAATAAGATTGATTTGTTCTTTAATACCCGTGCCGAATGTATGAGTTTCGGAAGAAGAACTGCAACAGTATATATATTGTCATAGGTTATGCAGACAGGGAGGTGTAAAGACACCTCCTTTTAATTTTGAAAAAACAGTGAAACTTACAAAAAAACTTTGCAAAAAAATTAAAAATGTGATATTATATATTATGTATATTAATGAGCAGGAAAAAGGTGATAAAGATGTCTGTAAATATTTTTCAAAAATATTTCGACGCTTTTGGAAGCAGCGAAAATAACACCATCGGTGTTTTTGATGAATTGGGTTATATTGTTGCTTCCAATGCAAAAAAATTGCTTGGCAAAAAAATCAAAACTTCAGGAATTAAATACACAGCCTTTTCTATTGCCGGAGAACCAAAGTTCACACTTTTTATCGACGGTCCTGAGGATGATGCAGCCAAAATAGCACTCCCTGTTTCTGCCGCATTAGATACACTGAAAGAATTTGAAAGAGAAAACGAAGATAAAGAGTATTTATTCAAACAGATAGTAAACGGCGGCGGAGAGGACACACTGTACCGTTGTCAGTCTTTGGGTGTTGAAGATGAGGTTGTAAGAGTTGTTTTTGTAATAAATGTTTCCAGCAAAAACATTTCACTTGCAAAACAGATTGTTGAGGAGGCTGCTCCTGTCAGAGAAAATGATTGTGTTTATATCGGTGCAAGAGATGAACTTGTTTTTATAAGAAAATGTAAAACGGAACCGTCAAATGCAAAACTTTTGTCTGTTGCAACGCAAATTTCTGCGGCACTCGTTGATGAAATTGTTGAACAACCGTCAATCGGAATAGGCAAAGCAGTGACCAATCTTTCAGAATTGCCTAAATCATATAAGGCGGCGGTAAGTGCTTTGGAGATAGGATATGTTTTTGAAAACAAAAATAAAATATATTCGTATATGAATCTTGGTATAAGCAGACTTATCACCTCAGTTCCTATTGAGAAATGTAAGGCGTTTTTAAACGAAATTTTAAAGGAAGATGTACTTCGGGAGATTGATGCAGACACTATGAGTACAGTGCAGAGATTTTTTGATTACGATCTTAATATTTCACTGGCAGCAAGGGAACTTTATATTCACAGAAATACGCTTGTTTACCGTCTTAATAATATTCAGAAACTCACGGGACTGGATGTCAGAAAGTTTGATGATGCACTTTTGTTTAAAATTGCGATGCTTATTCAAAGGTATTTAAGAACCGGCAGAAGATAAGGAGATTAAAATGATTATTGCAAAAGATGTGGGCAAGGTTTATGCCGAGGGCAACAGGGCTTTGCATAATGTTAATTTTATGATAGAAAAGGGAGAATTTGTGTTTTTGGTCGGTGCTTCCGGTGCCGGAAAATCAACACTTATTAAAATGTTTCTTCGTGAAATTATTCCCTCTGAAGGAGAGTTTATCATAAACGATACAAACATAAGTAAAATTACTCATAGGGACATTCCGTTTTTCAGGCGTGGTCTGGGTGTCGTTTTTCAGGACTTCAGACTTTTGGAGGATAGAACCGTTTACGAAAATATTGAGTTTGCTATGATAGTTGTAGGTGCTTCCAAAAGAGTAAGGAGGAAGAGAATTCCTGAAATTTTGAGTCAAGTCGGACTTGCAGCGAGAGCAAAAGCATATCCGTCCCAACTTTCGGGCGGTGAAAAGCAAAGAGTTGCTATTGCAAGGGCAATAGTAAACAATCCTACAGTCTTGATTGCGGACGAGCCTACAGGAAACCTTGACCCCGAAACCGCATGGGAAATTATGGGGCTTTTGGAGGATATTAATCACAGAGGTACAACCGTTATTGTTGCAACCCATGCAAAAGACATTGTGGACACAATGAAAAAGAGGGTTATTGCCATCGAAAACGGAACAATAGTGCGTGATGAGGAAAAGGGGGTATACGGATATGAGGCTTGACAGTTTGAGATACTATCTCAAAGAGGCAGGAAAAAGCGTAAAGAAAAACAGGCTTATGAGTATTGCCTCAATCGGTACAACCGTTGCGACTCTATTCTTTCTGGGGGTAATTCTTGTTCTTACAGTTAATATTAACAGTATGGCGGAACAGTTTTCCAGAAGTTGCGAAATTCAGGTTTTCATTAATTCGGACTATAGTGCGGAGCAGTATGCCGATATAGGAAAACAGATTGAAAAAATTGCACATGTGTCTAAAATTGAACAATATAACAAACAGCAGATTTTTGATGAAATGCACAAAAAATTGGGAGATAAGGCTGTTATACTTGACGGACTTGAAAATGATAACCCTTTCAGAGATTCATATAAAGTAAGTTTGGATGATTTAAACTTCACTAAAAGTGTTATTTCGGAAATAAAAAAAATCGACGGAGTTGAAAATGTTACCGATTTTCAAGAAGCAGCAGGAATGGTTGTAAAAATTGTAAATGCAATAAGAAATGTAAGTATATGGCTTGTTGCGATACTTTGCGTAGTTGCGGCATTTATTGTTTCAAACACCATAAAAGTTTCAGTGTTTTCAAGAAGAAAAGAAATTAATATTATGAAATACATCGGTGCTACCGACTGGTTTGTCAGATGGCCGTTTGTGATAGAAGGTATGATTTTAGGCACAATAAGTGCTGTTATTTCGTTTATGATTATATGGCTTATATACATAAAATTGTGCTCAAGTATAAAAATTCAGATGTTTACGCTTGTGCCTTATAACGAAATGGCAATTTTAATATTAGGGGCATTTTTGGTAGTTGGTATTGTAATAGGTTCTGTGGGCAGTGCAATGTCCATAAGAAAACATCTTAAAGTTTGATTCGGGAGGTATTGAAAAGTGAGTAAAAAGTGCGTACAGGTAGTTTCGATAATGGTTCTTGTTGCTTTTCTGGCGGTATTTTTGTTTTCATTTCTTGCTCCGTTTGTGGCATCGGCAGAAACACAGAGTGAACTTAAAAATAAAATTAACAAGGCTAAGTCTGAAAAGCAGGATATAATGGCTGAAAAAGCGGAGATTGACAAAAAAATAGCATCAATTCAAGGTGAGATTGATAATATTCAGGGGGATATTGATGAACTTACCTCAAAAATTAATCAGAAAGAAAATGAATTAAATGAAGTAAAGGCTAAGGCTGACGCTCAGTATGAAACCATGAAAGTCAGACTTAGGACTATGTATGAAGATAATTCGGCATCTTATATCACACTTCTTTTCAGCGGTGAGAGTTTAAGTGACATTGTGTCATATGCAGAACTTATAAAACAGGTTTTAAATCACGATGACAATATATACGAAGAATTTATGGATACTCAGAAAGAAATAGAAAAGGTTAAGGGTGAAATTGAAACCGAAAGAACTCAGGAACAGGAAAAAAAGAGTGCCGTTGAGGGTAAAAAATCGGAACTTAAGGAGCAAACTGCAAAACTTCAAAGTACCGCCGATAAACTTTCAAGCGATATAGCGGCATATCAAAAGGCTTATGATGCTGCAGAGGCTGCACAGAAAAAAGCAAGGGAGGAAGCAGCAAGAAAAGCTGCACAGGCACAGGCTCAGGCACAATCTTCAGGTAATACGACTTACACTTATTCGGGAGGAAAATTCCAATGGCCTGCACCGGGGTATTCGACAATAACCAGCCAGCACGGTTGGAGAACGCACCCGATACTTAAAACACAAAGATATCATGCCGGAATAGACATAGGCGTTCCTATGGGAAGCACAATAGTTGCGGCAGAGGCAGGTACTGTTGTTACTGCAACATATAATCCCGGCGGTTACGGAAACTATGTTGTAATAAGTCATGGCAGCGGTGTAAGTACACTTTATGCACACAATTCGTCCCTTTGCGTAAGTGTCGGACAAAAAGTGTCAAGAGGACAAAAAATTGCAAATGCCGGCAGTACGGGATTGAGCAGCGGTCCTCACTGTCATTTTGAGGTTTTGGTAAACGGTGTAACTGTAAACCCGTTATCATATTTGTAATGAAATCAAAGTATAATAAACAGTAGGCCGAATTTTAGAAGCTCGGCAGTAAAATATCCGCATCATTGTTTCTCCGTATAAAACGGAAGAAATTTAGGTGCGGACTATCATTAGGCGGGGATAAATATGAAACATTTGATATCGGTTCTTAAATACGGACTTATAATACTCACAACGGCGGCGGTGACTGTACTTGGTATGACATTCGGAGGTGCAAATGATGTATCATATCTTAGGGGACTTATAAGAAAATACTATGTTGATGATGTTGAAAAAAGTGTTTTGACCGACGGTGAAAAGGCAGGAATGCTTGCAGCACTCGGAGACAGCCATACCTATTATATTCCACCCGAATACGGTTATGATTTTTTTGAAGATGAGGTTATGGGCGAATTTTCCGGAATAGGAGTAACAATTAATAAACCCAAAGATTCTGATTATGTAACTGTAAGCGAGGTTATGCCGGAACTTCCCGCATATAATGCAGGCATAAAAAACGGTGACGCTATAATCAAAGTTGACGGAGAAGATACGAAGGGAAAAAGTGTAAATGATGTTGCACTGCTTGTAAGAGGAAAAATAGGAACGAGTGTAAACATAACAGTTGAAAGAGATGCAGAAGAGTTGGAATTTTCGGTTAAGAGGGAAAAAATCTCTGCCGAGAGCGTCCGCTCAAAGGTTTTAGACGGAAATATAGGATATGTTTATATTTCTCAGTTTGATAATGATACCGACGCCGAACTTAAAGAAGCCGTTTCAAAACTTCCGGATGTGAAAGGACTTGTGATTGACCTTAGAGATAATCCGGGCGGAATTATGCAGGTTGCAATTTCTTCACTTGATTTGTTTTTGGATAAAGGCGATGTAATTGTTACGGCAAAATACAAAGATTCGGAAAAAACATATAAATCGGACCACAAAAAGACCTTTGATATGCCTGTTACCGTGTTGGTAAATGAAAACAGTGCTTCAGCATCAGAAATATTCAGTGCTGCAATCAAAGAAAACGGCAGAGGTAAAATTGTGGGAACAACGACATATGGCAAAGGTTCAATTCAGAAAACATTTATGCTTGGGGATAATTCCGGAGCCAATATTACAATCGGAAGATTCTATTCACCAAAGAATAATAAAATTGATAAAGTTGGTGTTAAACCCGATGTCGAGGTTGAATTGCCCGATGAACTTAAAGATACGGCAATAAGTTCACTTGAATTTGAGAAAGATACACAACTTAAAGAATCGGTAAAACAATTCTGACCGAAAAGAATATATTTTTAAAAATTGCACAAACTTATAAAGTATTATATTGTAAATTATTGACATATTACGCCGTAGGTGGTATAGTTATATAGGTATAAAATAGAATTTTTTTAATACGGGAGGAAGAAAAATGTTAGTATCGGCAAAGGAAATGCTTACTAAAGCAAAAGAAGGCAAATTTGCCGTTGGTCAGTTTAATATTAATAACCTTGAATGGACAAAG
>CAKSDT010000101.1 GCA_934446135.1 uncultured Clostridia bacterium | reverse complement strand
GTGTATGGAATATAGATATGGAATAAGCCACGGGTATGTCGATGTTGTCAAAGCGCTTCAGGAATCATGCAATTATTATTTTTACGATGTAGGCAGAAGACTTACCATTCAAAAACTTGACAAATATGCAGAAAAATTCGGTTTCGGTCAGTATGCAAATATTGAAATAGCAGGTGAAGTAACCGGTCAGATTGCTAGTCCCGAGAACAAAAATAAAAGGGGTGAAATTTGGAATCCGGGCGATACTTTACAGGCTGCAATCGGACAGTCTGACACACTGATTACACCTCTTCAACTTGCAAATTATGTTGCAACTATTGCAAATGGAGGCACAAGATACCAGGCCCACCTTTTAAAGTCAGTAAAAGATTATGACACAGGGAATGTGATAAAGACTGTCGATCCTATTGTTGTAGACACAGTTAAGATCAATTCCGATGATTTAAAGGCTGTAAAACAGGGAATGAGAAAGGTTGCTGAAGAAGGAACTGCAAGTATAACATTTAAAGAATTTAATATACCGATTGCAGGAAAGACAGGTACAGCTGAGGTTCCAAAAGGCTCAAGCAATGGCCTTTTCGTTGCGTATGCACCGGCAGACAATCCTCAAATTGCGATTGCAATTGTTATTGAGCATGGATTTGGGGGTTCAAGAGCGGCACCTGTCGCGAAAGCAGTCTTTGAAAAATACTTTGAGCACGGAGAAATAAGTGATAAAAGAGAAATTAATACATTGACGAGGTAGGTGGATTATATGGGTAAGATAATTGTTGTTACATCAGGAAAGGGCGGCGTCGGAAAAACGACACTTACTGCAAATGTTGGAATTGCTTTGTCTAAACTTGGAGAAAAAACAGTTGTAATCGATACAGATATGGGTCTCAGAAATCTTGATCTTGCACTTGGACTCGAAAATCTTGTTTTAAATGATATAATAGATGTTGCAACAGGTGAGTGCAAACTTAGGGATGCTGTTATCAGAGATTCAAAAATAGGTCAACTTGCTTTTTTACCGGCTTCACAAATTAAAAGTACGGAATTGCTTACTGATGAGCAATATGCTGAAATTTTAAGAAGTTTGAGTAAGAGATTTGATTATGTACTTGTCGATTCTCCCGCCGGCATTGATAAGGGCTTTGAAACTGCTGTTTCCGTGTGCGATATGGTTATTGTAGTTGTAAACCCCGACCCATATTCTTTAAGAGATGCAGATAAGGTTGTTGGAATTTGCGAGGGTCGCGGTATTAGTGATATAAGACTTGTTATAAATAGAATGAGACCCGATATGGTTCGGTCAGGTATAATGCTTAATATTGACAGTATTATAGAGTCATTGGGCATAAGGCTTATTGGTGTTGTGGAAGAAGAAAGGCAAATGGTTAAGTATTGTATTGAAGGAACACCGGCTGTTCTTCAGGAAAAGTCTAAAAGCGGTAAGGTGTTTACTGATATTGCCAGAAGAATCAAGGGAGAGAATGTGCCGGTAGTTGATTATAAAAGAAAGTCCGGACTGTTTGGAATTTTTAAGTAAAATTATAATAATCGTCGCCTTCTGCGAATATGTATAAATGAGGCGGTGAGATAATGAGAAGATATGAAAGTGTAAAGAAAAGGAATACACACAATCAGGATAATTTTGCTAAAAGAGGGATGGTTCAGTTAATAGTTTCTGTCATATTATTTGTGCTTATTTACGGCTTTTGTTCACTTAATACAGATTCGTCTGTTGCAGCACGGAATTTTATATCCGATAATCTGAGAAACAGTACAGATATAAAGACAATTGTTACAGAATCAAGAAATTTCGCGAAGGAATGTTTTAAAAACTACGGGATAATTGAAAACAAATTAAACAATTTAAAAGACGGTGAATGGTAATATTTTCTGTAAATTATTTGTTTTTTGTTGTAATGGCATTCTTTTTTGCCATAGGACAGGTGAAACTTTTCATTGTGGCGTACTCTGTTGCACTTTTTCACGAAGTGGGACATATTATTGCGGCACGGTGTATGAAAATGAATGTTAGCAAGGTGAAAATACAACCGTTTGGTGTTACTGCGGAAATTGAGTTTTCAAAAGATACTTTGAAAAATTTGGCGGTCATTTATGCCGGCCCTTTTATTAACATTATTTTTTTGTTTATTGCGGTTTATTTGAAGTTTAATTTGTATAATTATTTCGTTGAAATAAATGTATATATGCTTGTAATTAACTTGCTTCCCGTCTACCCGCTTGATGGAGGAAGGGCGGTGTTTGAATACCTTTTATATTATATTGATACCGAAAAATTAATGGTTATAAGAACAGTTTCTTCAATGTTTGTTTCAGTTTTTATAACTGTTTTGGGATGTGTGTATTTTTTGCATACAGGTCTTAATTTTTCACTGCTTATTATAGGTCTTTTTCTTCTTTCACAAACTGTTAGATTTGGTGAAGAAAATGAAATCAGTAAGTATAATTTCGAAAGAAAGTGTAAGACCAGTTGTGCAAACTATAAAATTAAAATATATGATGTTGCAAGAAAAATTAATTTTAATGATGCACACATAATACATATTGTTGATGACAGAGGAAATATTATGGGTACGATTACAGGTAAAAAAATATACAGTGCACTATTAAATGGCGAATACGATACTAGACTTTACGAATTGTTGGATTGCGAGGAAAAAAATGAATAAAATTGAAAAATTTCTGGTTAATGTACAAAAACCCGCAAGATATATAGGCGGTGAGATTAATAGTATAGTTAAGGACTTTGATAACACATTGTGCAAGGTTGCGTTTTGCTTTGCTGATTCCTATGAAATAGGAATGTCACATTTGGGTATGAAAATTTTATATCATGTTTTAAATAATCAGGATGATTGCTTGTGCGAAAGGGTATTTGCACCTTGGCCGGATATGGAAGAAAAACTTCGTGACAATTCAATAAAACTTTTTTCACTTGAAAATAAGAAAAGTGTTGATGAGTTTGATCTTGTGGGTTTTACTTTGCAATACGAAATGTGTTATACGAATATACTTAATATGCTGGAACTTTCGGGGATAGAGTTAATTGCCGATAACAGAAAGGACGGGCCTTTTATCTGCGTTGGCGGTCCTTGTGCCTATAATTGTGAACCGCTTGCCGATTTTATTGATTTTGCTATGCTTGGTGCTGGTGAAGAACTCTTTGTTGAAGTTACGGAAGAATACAAAAAATGGAAGAAAAATTCGGAACCGAGAGAAAAATTTCTTGAAAGAATTGCAAAAATAGAGGGAATATATGTTCCGAAATACTACGATGTATCTTATAATGCTGACGGAACAGTGAGAAAAATATGCAAAAATCGTGATTTTGCAGC
The DNA here is from genome assembly GCA_934446135.1 of uncultured Clostridia bacterium. Taxonomy (GTDB): domain Bacteria; phylum Bacillota; class Clostridia; order RGIG6154; family RGIG6154; genus CAKSDT01. The sequence goes on along the minus strand of CAKSDT010000101.1, from coordinate 2,799 downwards.
AGATAGGCCAAGAAAAAGAATTATTATTGATATGGACAAGGTATCATATCCCGATAAATTTATTGTTCCGTTTTCTGAAATTGTTCATGATAGAATTATGCTTGAAGTTTTCAGGGGCTGTACGAGGGGATGCAGATTTTGCCAAGCGGGATTTATATATCGTCCTGTTCGTGAAAAATCTCCCGAAAGACTTGTGGAACTGGCAAAAAAACTTATGGAATCAACCGGATATGATGAAATTTCACTTACATCTTTAAGTACCAGTGATTACTCTAAGTTTGATGAACTTACTGATATGCTGCTTCCTATTACAGAGTCAAATAATGTTAATCTTGCATTACCTTCTTTGAGGGTTGATAATTTTTCGGTTGATCTTATGGAAAGAATACAAAAAGTAAGAAAAAGCGGACTGACATTCGCTCCTGAAGCAGGAACACAGAGAATGAGGGATGTTATAAATAAAAATGTTACTGAAGAAGAGTTGATGCGAACATCTGCAATTGCCTTTTCTAATGGCTGGAGTACAATGAAATTGTATTTTATGATAGGACTTCCTTTTGAAACAATCGATGATGTTAAAGGTATAGCAACGCTTGCAGATAAAGTTGCGGGAATTTATTATTCCATTCCTCAGGAAAAAAGAAAAAAGGGACTCCGAATCACTGTAAGCACATCAACTTTTGTTCCTAAACCGTTTACACCATTTCAGTGGGATTCTCAGGATAAAATTGATTCTGTTGTGGAAAAACAGAGAGTTCTTAAGAATGAAATTAAAAGAAAGCAAATTGTATATAATTGGCACGAAAGCAAACTCAGTTTTCTTGAGGCCGTATTTTCCAGGGGCGACAGGAGATTGGGAAAAGTACTTTTGTCAGCCCACGAACATGGGCTTAAATTTGACAGTTGGGATGAATTTTTTAATTACGGCGAATGGATGAAGTGTTTTGAAGAATGCGGCATAGATCCTCATTTTTATGCAAACAGAGAGCGTTCATATGACGAAATTTTACCATGGTCACATATAGATGTGGGAATCAGCGAAAAATATTTAATGAATGAGCGGGAGAAGGCAAAAAAAGGTATAACAACTTCTGATTGCAGAATTAAATGTCATGGTTGCGGTGCAAATTCGTTTGGGGGTGGCAATTGTGTATAAGGTGAGAATTTGTTTTGAAAAACAAGGCTATTCAAAATATATTTCAAATCTTGATCTTATGAGACTGTTCCAAAGAGTTTTCAAAATTGCAAAAGTCGACATTGCATACTCTCAAGGGTTTAACCCGCATCAGAAAATTTCAATTTCAAATCCCCTTCCGATAGGCATTTCGGGAAGCGAGGAATATATGGATATTCAGGTTAATTCTGTGCCTGATTACCGGAATATAGTGAAATCATTGAACGGAGTGCTGCCTGACGGCATAAAGGTTTTGTGGGCGTCAGAACCTAAAGAAGATTTAAATTTAATTAAGTTTGCAGACTACTCTGTTGAATTTGGCGTGGTAAACAAACTTGATAATTTTACAGAGTATGTCAATGCACTTAAGGAAAAGGATGATATTGTTGTTTCCAAAAAAAGCAAAAAAGGAATTATTAATGTTGATATCAAGCCTCATATTTTTTCATTTGAAATAATTGAGGGCGACGGATATGTTTTTAAACTTCATATGCTGCTTGAAACATCAGATAAGTTCAACTTAAAACCTACGGCCGTTATAGATGCCTTTAAGAAATACATACCTGGATTTGTCATTGATTATTATATCATAAACAGAAATGCACTTCTTAAGGAAAATATGTCTAAAATTGACCGTTAGCCCTTTACAAATATGAAAAAATAATGTAGAATAATAGAAGTGTGAAATATAACTTGATTATTCATTTACAATACACGGAGGTAACTAAAATGTATAAAAAGGTTTCTACAGATCTCAATTTTAAAGACAGGGAACTTGAAGTTATTGATTTCTGGAAAGAAAAAGAAGTGTTCAAGAACAGCACGAGACCGGAAGGTTCTCCTGTATTTACTTTTTTTGACGGACCGCCTACTGCAAACGGTAAGCCGCATATTGGACATATTCTTACAAGGGTTATGAAGGATATAATTCCGAGATATAAGACAATGAAAGGTTACAGAGTTCTGAGAAAAGCAGGCTGGGATACGCATGGACTTCCGGTTGAACTTGAGGTTGAGAAACTCTTGGGGATTGACGGCAAACCGCAGATTGAAAAATACGGAGTAGAACCTTTTGTTGAAAAGTGTAAGGAAAGTGTTTGGAAGTACGAAAATCTTTGGAGAGAAATGAGTGACAGAGTGGGGTTTTGGGCCGATATGGACAACCCATATGTAACTTATCACAATGATTATATAGAATCTGTATGGTGGGCATTGAAAAATATTTGGGATAAAGGGCTTTTGTATAAGGGTCACAAAATCGTTCCATATTGCCCGAGATGCGGAACAGCACTTTCAAGTCATGAAGTTGCACAAGGGTACAAAGATGTTGAAGATACATCTGTTTTCGTTAATTTTAGAATTAAGAATTCTGATGAATATTTTCTTGCTTGGACAACAACACCTTGGACACTTCCTTCCAATGTAGCACTTGTTGTTAATCCGGATGTTTCATATATAAGAGCAAAGTTCAACGGTAAAGTTTATACGCTTGCTAAAGAACTCGCAAATTCAGTTTTGGGAGAGGAATATGAAACTTTAAGCGAATGTCTCGGTAAAGACCTCGTAGGTACAGAATATGAGCCGTTATACACTTTTGCAGAGACCGATAAAAAGGGTTGGTATAT
>CAKSDT010000100.1 GCA_934446135.1 uncultured Clostridia bacterium | reverse complement strand
GCGATATATTGTCTACAACAACTACATCCCAGCCTTGTTTTTCCAAATATCGTGTTTTGTTATATACATAAATCTGTCCACCCGACAATCCTGTTTTAAATCCCAGAATAATGTACAGTTTTTTCATACCAGCCAAACCTTTCTAATCGTTAATATCAATTACTGTCCAGTTATCCATATAAATATCTTTATCCTGTTGCTTTCCCTCTGCATTCCACTTACTTGGTGCAATAACTATTTTGTTATCCGATTTTGAAAGATATTGTGCCCACCAGGAAAATGTCGAGTTTGATATAACAAAATGACGGCACGCAATCATAAGTCTCAATTCCTCATAATCCGGATTGTTTAAATCAACATATTTTACCTGATAATCAAATTTATAGTTCTCTTTAATCCATTTAATATCTTTACTTGAATATGAAAAAATATAGAAAACCGGGTCAACTACCCTATCAGCAATGTATTTCATACCGTCTTTATAATACTTCTCATTACAAATATCAAGTCCCGGCGTTGTGAGATAGTCACCTCTTCTGATATGTACGCACACTGCATTTTCTTTTTGTATCTCTTCAAGGAGTTTTTTATTTTCTTCACTTGGCGGAGTAATAATTTCAAACTCCTTTTTTATTTCTTCAGAAATGTTTCTGAAATATTTTTCGCTTTGCCAAAAACCGATTACATACTTATTTTTTTTATTACATTTCTCATTCGGATCATAGTTGTAAACATCATGGTTTGCAAACATTCCTTGTGCTGCAAGTCTATAGAATGTTTTTTCTCCGTGAAGTTTGTCCGTGTTATTCAAAACTAATACCCTTCTTTTAATCTTGCTTATGAAATCAAGCCTTGACATTGTTTTTAAATCGGGTATAATAACAGAATCATTTAATTTGAAATGGTTAAGCGAATAACTTCTTATAGTCTTGTTTCTTATAAGAGGATAATAATTAAGTACAAGTTTATCTTTATACTTTTCCTGTAACGCTCTGCCATAAGCATATTGAAACATTTGGTTTCCCAAGCCAGAATATATATCCGTTACTATCATTTTAAAATTTCCTCCTCAGAGTCATTATACAAATCCGAAATTTCTTTTTTTACTATTTCATTAAAATCAGTTTCATCACATTCAATTTCAAATTTATCATCAGTTGAAACCAAGTCTTTTCTTTGGTTTACATACGAAATACTGTTTGAATTACCTAAGAATCTCGCCCACATAGAAAATGATGAACCTGATGCAATAATTAATTTTGACCGCGACAAAGCAATAATGTCTGCAATGCTTGTGCCGTAAAACACACGGCGTGTATTTTGAATACTCAAAACATCTTTCAATTCTTCATCACTGCCATCAGAAAATATATTAAACACTACATTTTTTCCGAGAATTGCTTTTATATTATTAATCATTTTTACATAACAACTAATAGGTATGCTCGTATTATTTTTACCTTCTTTAAGTGCTGTTTCATTCGGCTTGAAAAAATCGCCAAGCCTTATATGAACATTAACCGCGTTATCAAAATTTTCCCCAAGGGGTTTCCTGTTTTTGTTCATAAGATTCGTATAAATATCCTCTTTTATGAGTTCTCTGTATTCCTTAAGTCCGTTAAAATTCATCTCAAATGTATTATACAAAAGAACTGATTTATCAGGAGTATTTAAAATATCATTTTCACTGTTTACAACTGATTTTCTATAAAAATTAAGACACATGAATTTCTTAAAACCTGAAACATAACCTTTATTGTTTCTAAACAAATCTCCGTAAAATCTTTTATCTTTTTCACGGCGAATCCAAGGCCCGATTTTAATTGAACGCCATGTTGGATATATAAGTTTTGAGTTTGTATTTTTTGCAAGAACCAATGCTCTTGAATATATAAAAAGTAAATTGCCAAGCCCCGGTCTGCCAAGACGAAATCCAAACAATTCCTTATCTGAAAACTGAGGATAAATATATTTCATAAATACTCTCCTATTTCTTATATTACCTTTCAAAGGCATTATACAACTTCAAATTCTGAGGCGTCTTTGAGAAAACATATCCTGTCGTAAACCATATCCCCGGAACAGAAATATAATAACTGCTGAACTGCAAAAAAACAAACGCTGAAAGAAATATTATCATAACAAGGTGATTAAATTTATTTTCCTTGATTAACCTAATCAGGCAACAGGTCTGAACTACTATCAATACTGAGTATAAAAGTACACCGACTGTACCCATTTCACAGTAAAAATCCGTAAATATATTATGTGAATAAATTTCAAGTTCGTAAAACACACTGCCTGGACCATTACCAAATATATAGTGCCTATTTCCCGCCTCTATAGCCTGTATTTTCAATATATCTCTTGAACTGTCAGATGTTAAACCGTTAAATATTCTGTTTATTCCGTTTGTTGCAATATTAACTTTAGGCAAAACAAACAAAACTACAATTCCGGCGGCCAAAACCAGAAACACATTCCTAACAGCATCTGCTGAGTTTCTCGAGAAAACAAATACTGCATAAATAATAAAAAGAAACAGTACAACACAGCCGCCCCTTCCGCCTGACAGGAACACAGTTACAACCTCAACAACCGGCATAAGTTTCAACAATATTTTAAATTTTGAACTACTAAAGGGTTTAAAATGATTCACACTGTCATAAAACTTAAGATACAAAATATTAAGTCCAAAAGCAAACGCTGAGTAATATGAACAGTTTTGATACATAAGTCCGCTTTCATCCGACACAAAACCTCCGCTTGTCTGTCCCGACGGTGAAAGTGTTACTATAAAACTTGCAAATGTAAGTATTATGATAAACGGCGGAAGCCATTTCATCATATCTGAAATCAAATTTCTTTTTCTCGCCATTATTCCCATCAAAAATGCCGGAATTGACGCAGAACCAAATGTAAGATACATACTCTTATATACTGAATCTGTATATCCGTATTTTAACGGACATACAATCATAAATACTATAAAAAACAGTAAAATTGCAAATAAAAGGAACAGTTCCCAATCAAATATATTACTGTTTAACAAACACTTTACTATGTATACTGCTATACAAAAAATCCCGCAAAATGCAAAGAATAAGTGCATGGGTCCCCCATCATTTGCGGCACCAAAGAGAGCAAGCACAGACATAAACGTGTCCTTCATATAGCAACACAAAAGGGGTAACAAAGACAATAACACCAAATTACCTCCTAATCTTCCGATATGCTTCTCTTTGCAATATCACGATATGAAAAAACATATGCCTTATCTTCTGCAACCTTTTTCATAGCGTCATAGTTTTTAATTGCAGCATTAATCGAATTCTCGATCTCATCAACGCTGTCTTTATAAAGAAACATAAGGTTTCCGCCCAAATCCACATCATCAGTTCCGTCCCAGTATTTTACTATCATAGGAATTCCCTGACCTGCAACCTGTCCCCAAAAAACAGAATGTCTTCCGGGAAATACTGCAAGTTGCGAAGCAGCAAAATAATCATATGAATCATCGGATTTTATCCAACCGATATATTTTACCCTATCCGAGCAAAGAGCATTGATTTTTTCTTTTAATTCATTTACAACAGATCCGAATACCAAAAGTTTAACTTTTGGATTTTTCATTCTGTTTACCGCTTCCATAAGAAGAAGAGTCTGTGTTTTAAACAGATCAATTTTTCCGCCGGTCACTATCAAAAAGTCATCATCAGCAATTTTGTATTTATCTCTGAGTGCTTTAACTTTTTCGGGTTTAGCAGCCTCAGCAGCAAGTTTATCGTCCGCTCCCATAACAAGAAGTTCAATCTTATTCGGATTGATTTTATAGACATTCTTTAGGAATTCCACTCTCGACGGTAAAACCCCATAGAATTTTTTTGCATATGGTTCTATCAACTTACCGCACCTGTACCAAAAGATTTTATGTAATATATTCTTTGATAAAAAGTTTGTTGCACTGTTTGAAAAATCTGCATGGTTGTCAACATAAACTTTAACTTCGGGATGAAGTTTTATATACTTAACAACCTTGTCAATATCCATAAATTGAAATTCGTGGATGAATAAAACATCAGGTGCAAACCTTTCAATTTCCTCAAAAGTCCCTACATATCTTCTGAATCTTTTATAAAACTTCGTTGGTTTTTTATAATTAAGTCTTGTCACCGGTATACCGTCGCTATTTACATACTCCGACGCCTCATCAAGATATGACAAATTACCGTTTGAGTCAAAAGTAACGAGCGATGCTAATATTTTAACATCATATCCCATTTCCTTATGATATTTTGTTATCATATTTTCCTGATATGAATAGTTGTCTATATAAAAATTTCCCAAACACAAATGCAATACTTTCATTTTATCACCCTAACATAGAATATATTAATCTCTGAAATACAAATCTCTTGTATATACTTTATCTAAAACATCATCAATATCTTTCGTATACCTATTTGCGACTATTACATCTGAAATTTTCTTGAATTCATCAATATTACGGATAACTCTTGAATTAAAGAATGTTTCGTCCTTAAGTGTGGGTTCATAAACTACAACTTCAATTCCTTTTGCTTTAATTCTTTTCATGACACCCTGAATTGAAGACTGCCTGAAATTATCAGAATTTGCTTTCATTGTAAGTCTGTAAATGCCGACAATTTTGGGATTTTTCTCAAGTATACGCTCCGCTATAAAATCCTTCCTTGTAGTATTGGCATCAACTATCGCAGAAATTATATTATTCGGAACATCTTCAAAATTTGCACGGAGTTGCTTTGTATCCTTAGGAAGGCAATAACCTCCATATCCAAATGACGGATTATTATAATGCGTTCCTATTCTCGGATCAAGCCCTATACCTTCAATTATCTGCTTAGTGCTCAATCCTCTGACTTCTGCATATGTATCAAGTTCATTAAAAAATGCAACTCTGAGTGCAAGATAAGTATTGGCAAAAAGTTTAATTGCCTCGGCCTCTGTAAGATTCGTATAGAGAATCGGAATATTCTCTTTGACTGCACCGTCTTTTAAAAGATTTGCAAAGACTTTTGCTTTTTCTTCAAGAAATTCGTTGTCTTTAGGATAACCAACAACTATTCTTGAAGGATTAAGATTATCATAAAGAGCTCTGCCTTCTCTTAAAAATTCAGGAGAGAACAGTATATTATCCATTTGATATTTACTTCTTACTTTTTCGGTATATCCTACAGGAACTGTAGATTTGATTATAATAACTGCTTCAGGATTATATTGTTTTACTTGTTCGATAACATTTTCAACGGAAGAAGTGTCAAAATAATTTTGTTTTGGATCATAATTGGTAGGCGTGGAAATAATCACGAAATCAGCATTTTCACAAGCCTTTCTGCCATCTAAAGTTGCAGTAAGATTAAGTTTTTTAGTTGCAAGGTATTCTTCAATTTCCTTATCAACTATGGGAGATTTTCCATTGTTTATCATATTAACCTTTTCAGGTAAAATATCAACTGCATAAACTGCATTACTTTGAGAAAGAAGAATTGCATTGGATAATCCTACATATCCTGTTCCGAACACTGCTATTTTCATTCTATAACCACCTCAATATAAATTTCGTTCTGTTAAGTTAAATGAAAGTTGAGATCTTGAACTCCTTATGGTATAACAGTTTTACACATAAAACCTATATCTCCCTAAAAATTAGAGAAAGGAATACAAAATCTTATGGTGAATATTATATCACATAATTGTCCAAAATGCAACTCCAATTCACTTTATAAATACGTCAAAGATAAATACGGTAATCAAAAATACCAATGACCTAATTGTAAACATCAATTTGCTCCTGCTCTTCAAATTGTTGATAAATCTCGCAAATATCCTTCTCGCCCTATTTGCGGCAAGTCTGCATTTCTTCATCACGATTATGACGATTATTCAAATTATCGCTGTTCGAATAAGAAATGTAATCGTTCCTTCTTTCAAACTATACCTACTGTAAAGTTCCCTCCATCTATGTCTAACATAATCGGCAAAGATAATTTTAAACGCATGCGACACAGTTTACATTTGCTTTCATGTTACCGTCAGTGATTGGTGCAAAAAATTCGCTCCCATTTTTTACTCCAAAATGCTTACCCTTATGCCCCCGCTATGAACTTTGATTCTGATGAATGGCACGCTGATGAAACTGTTGTCAAAATCTTAGGTAAAAAGTATTACATCTGGTTTATTTAGGGTAAAACACAGTAT
>CAKSDT010000099.1 GCA_934446135.1 uncultured Clostridia bacterium | reverse complement strand
GGATATGGCTCTCAAAAAATATCCTACGGCATCGTTTCGCCCGACGATCCGCTCGAATATACGATTATCGGCGTACAAAAAGGTGATACTCTGATAAAAAGCGAAGATGTAGATTCGGTTACAACCGTTAAGGGAATTATGACGTCGGAAGAATTTGCCGAGGAGAACAAAAAAGGCGTGCGCAGCGGTTCGATTTTCAGCATAATAACAGGTATACTGCTTGCAATAATCGGCGTGGGTATGCTGGCATTTCGGAGGCAGTGAAAATGAAGACGAATACAAAATTATTCTCCGGCGGCGGAACATACATTTCAAAAGCGGCAATCGCAAGACTTACATTAAAAAAGCACATACAAATGATTATAGGCGGATTCTTCACGGCGGTTTTTCTGTTTGGAATTATTTCGGGGGTTACGGGGTATAACGAAAAACTTCGTGATAACTTGATTACCAATATAGTCATGCTCGTTCCGTCCGCACTGATGTTTATAAACGGCATAAAAAACGGGGTAAGAGCGAATCTTGCACGCCGTTACGATTCAATATTTATGTGCGACCAAGACGGCACCGTTACGATTGAGGAACTTTCAAAGCAGACGGGAAAACCGTCCTATAAGGTGCTTTCTGAGCTTGAATGGCTTTTCGGAAAGGGTGTATTTCGAGATTGTACACTGCACAAGCAAGGCATGCCCTGTGTTATGCTTTCGGGCAGAGAGAACAGCACAACAAGCTTTGTCAACGTTGTATGCGAAAAATGTAACGGAACAACAAGGATCCGCGCCGGAAGTTCCGGTAAATGTGAGTATTGCGGAAACGCAATCTCAAGCCGCGATGCCGGATAAATGCAAAATCCAAAAGAAAGGAGATGCAAAGTTATATCGAAAGATATTAACGCAGACAAAGAAATCTGAAGTTCGGATTATACTGTTATGTAATCCGATACATTCCGTTCCCATACGGTCTACACAGTGAATTTTACTCTTAAGACCACCGGCACAGACGTATTTTCCGAAAAGTCCACCTATAACGATATCGAAGGCAAGACGGCTGCGGTCAACCCCGTGCTAACCGGCGATGCCCATGCGGACAGCGTTATTCTGACCTATACTTTTGACTTCACCGGTGGATCCACCGGCGGTGGCGGCGGCACTTCACGCTACACCGTATCGTTTGAATCGAACGGCGGCAGCAAGGTTTCAAATCAGACCGTTACAGGAAACAGCGTTATGAAAGAGCCGACAGCGCCGACAAAGGAAAACTTTGATTTTGACGGTTGGTACTCGGATAAGGAACTCAAAACCAAGTACGATTTTTCCGCAAAGGTAACAAAGAACTTCACACTCTATGCGAAATGGACGGAAAAGGATAATTCGGTAAATCAGATTATCTTAACAATCGGCAAAAAGGACGCACAGGTATTCGGCAAGGCGAAATCAAATGATGTTGCTCCGAAAATCGAAAAAGACCGCACCTACACACCTATCCGCTTTATTTCCGAAAACTTGGGAGCAAGCGTCGAATGGGTTGAAAAGGATCAGAAAGTTGTTATAACAAAGTAAGAAACTATGATTAAAACAGTGACCAATTACGGCCGCTGTTTTTTTCATAAAATTTTTACAAACATCTTGTATCGTACATCAATGTACGGTGTATAATTATCGTAAGCCAATCATAATGTTTCAAAGGCGGATATAATACCGATAGAAATAGATGAAATAATATCTAAAAAGGGATATCAAAATGTGTATATGATTGTGCAGCATATATTTCATAAAAGATAACTGCGGAATCGACAAAGTAAGCATTTGTTATATGCAGGAAATTTTGAGCATTCAAAATGCAACGATTTACTTTGGCGATTCGCTTATCTCAAAAGACCGTGACGGTAAAAGAGTACGAACCGGGCTCATCTGAGTTTAAAGTTCCGCTTTGATAAGATTATTGAGAAAATATCAGAAAACAGGAAAGGAATGATAATCAATATGAAAAATAGGATGATATCGGCAGTGTTGGTTTTACTTATGATAATAACAGTTCAGCCGGTTCACGCATCGGCAGCGGGTGAAACATTGTTTGACCGCTACATACCGATCAATCAGGCATATTCAGCTAAAGTTAGCCCTTTTAGTGCTGAGGTTGGTTCTGTATACACATTTTACATAGGAACTCAATTCCGGGATGAAAATACAAATCTTGCATTTTCAGAACCGCTGAAGCGTAGTCAGTTACAGGGTTATTATTTTAAACTTAATTATGAGGGTACATTTGGTTCTTTAGATAAAAAAACGGTTATGGAAGCCTTTAATATCGATGAGAATAATTATTTACTTGCAATGAATGACCCTTCGGCTAAACGCTATGAAAATTACAAGCAATGGATTACAAAAGACTCTATTATTATTTCAATAGACCTTTATGATGCAAACAAGAAATTTGTTCAGAATGTCAGTCCTGCAACTGCCATAATAGCAGCAGGACCTGATGGAGAATTTCTTACCTGTTCTATGCATCAAGGTTACACAGTATCCGTTTTTTTCTCTACCCAGGACAATATTTATAAGGGAACAGACGATAAAAAAACTATGAGCAGGGTATTGAATTTTACTCCTGAGAAAACATGGGTCAGTGACAAAAATTATGCAGAAAATTTGCTTGACGCAGGAAAAAACGAAACACCTGCATCAACCTATCAATTTATACAGTACCCTGAAATTGACGGCAAGCCGCAGTATATGACAAATAATATCTTAAGTGTGAATGAATTTATTTCTCCTGATAACACTTACTATCAGGTAGGACACAAAAAAGGCGAAATCGACCCGGTTGTTATGAACAAAATTGAAAATGTGGTTGATTATTCGGAATACGGAGTGGTTCTTACTGCAGGAAACACAAGGCGAAGCATATTAACTTCCGACGGAACGCTTTACGGAGTTACCACCGATTACGAGAAAACTGTGTTGGCAAAAAATGTTAAACAAGCAGGAAAAGCACACTATATGACTGCAAAAGGTGAAGTTAAGGAAATTGTGAGCGGTAAAACCATTGCCACAGACTGCAAGTCTTTTGCCGAACACCGTTATGCAACTGTTATCGGAGTTCTCAAAAATGACGGCAGTTGTTATCTGGGATACACTTATCTCGGTGAACAGAATGCTTATCAAAAGGGATTAAGCAAGATGATGGACGGTGTAAAGGCCGTAGTTGCCGGCGGTGTTTGCGACAATGACAACAACTTTTACCGTTGGAAAGAAGAAGTTATAAGAAAGGGTTATGATGAGGCAGCATGGTCAAGAGGCGAGTTTGTTCAGTATAACGACTATGAACTTTCGCTTGAATTAATGACAGACAATGCAGTAAGAGTTTTCCCGGATGAATACTTTACAGCTCAGGATTCTACTGCCGAAGAAGCAATAACAGGTTTCGTTGTTAACAGCGACGGAGATGTATACGGATTCGGATTGCAAAACACCTGTACTGTCGGAAACACCGGATTAATTAAACACATTTTCCCGATTTATCAGCACATAAGAAGCGGAATGCTTGATAACGGCAATTTTGTAGGACTTTTGCCTGATAATAGCAACAAACCTTACGGATTGGTTGCAAATCATTGTTCAAACAACCGTCCGAAAACAGGAGTGCTGCCGGCAGAATACCTTTCTGATGTTCCGGGCGGTTACAAATCGACAGACGGTTATACTTATTCATTTGATAACGATGCCAATGACGGCACAACAGATAGAATGTTTAGAATAAAGCCTACGGAATTTCACTACTTAAATGACTCCAGTGAGATTTTTAAAGCAATAGACACAACTACAAATCCTGTCAAATCTTTAGATTTGCTGCCTAATGTGGCAAGAAGTTCGTATTCATTAAACAATGCCGGCGGAAGTACAGTGTTATTGGAAAGAACTGACGGTTCTATGTGGATGACGCAGATTTATCCCAAAATATCGGCATCTGATACTGTTGCAAAGTTAGGCGGTTGGGAATGCTCAAACGCAATTCAGATCACCAAGCCGACAACAAAGAAAACTTCTGCAGTTGATTATGTGAATTTGGTTGATTTCAGCGTTGATGAAACAAACAATTCCGAAAGCCTTGATGCAGCACAGTATATTGAGTCAGATTATTATACACAAATTACTCCTGCTAAAGCAGATAATCTTTACAGTGCGGGAAAATCGTTTCTACTGCTTGTTTGCAAGTCGGATTGCAACTACTGTAAAAAAATGAAGCCTTACATAAAAACCGCTATTGAAAGAGAACAAGTGCCGATTTACGGTTGTGTTGATGATTACGGTGCAATTCAGTTTTATTGGGATTTCGTAAGCGAAGACACGGTTGGCACTCCGCTGTTTGTTTTGGTCAATGGCAAAAATAATGTCGAAGTTAAGCACAGTGCACGCAATGAAAGTGATATTGACGCAATACTCAAAAAAGCAAAATCTATAGGTGTTACAACCGATAATTCTTCTGTCGGAAAATCCGATATACAGTCAAAACTCCCGTCAGACAAAATTTCGGTTAATAAAGCCGAATGGGAAGTATTAAGTCTGGTAAACCGTGAGCGTTTTAACAACGGACTTAATGTTTTGGCTATGCCGGCTGATTTGCAAGGAGCGTGTGATACGCGTGAAAGTGAATTATTAACGCTTTATAGCCACACCCGTCCCAACGGTGAGCAGCCTTTTACTGCAATTCCGAATTCTCTCAAGTACAGAACTGCTGCCGAAAACATTGCGAGCGGACAGCGTAATCCGACAGAGGTTGTAACGGCTTGGATGAATTCACCGGGACACCGTGCAAATACTCTAAATCCCGATTTTGCTTATATAGGCGTAGGGTTTGTTTACAACAATCCAGCTTATTGGGTACAGTTATTTGCAGACACTCCAAAGTTTACAACAGTCACAACAAGTGCGGGAACTATGAATTTTGCAAGCGAGTCTGATATGAAGAAAGAATATATTATTTGTACCGACGAAAACGGTGTGGTAAGTTACCTACCTATTGACACAAGCGTTATGACGAAAAACGGAAATACTTATACGCTTAGATTAAGCGGTAAAACTGTTGCATTAACAATAGGAGATGAACAAACGGTAGGTGCATTCAGCGATGTGAAACAAACAGACTGGTTTGCAGATTCCGTTGCATGGGCAGTGGATAAGAAAATTACGGCAGGCACCTCAGAAACAACATTTTCACCCAATGATACCTGCACCCGTGCACAAATTTTGACATTTCTATGGAGAGCGGTCGGCTCGCCGAAGACAGGAATAACAAATCCGTTTAAAGATGTAAAAACTACCGATTATTACTATGATGCAGCACTTTGGGCAAGTAAAAACGGTATGGTATCAGGTACTGCATTTGACGGCAGCACGCCTTGCACCCGCTCGTCTACCGTAATTTACTTATGGAAAAACGCAGGTGCACCGAAAAATTCAACCTCTACAGACTTTACCGATGTACCGTCAGGTTCGGATTATGCACAGGCAGTATCGTGGGCAGTAAAAACAAATGTTACAAGCGGAACATCAAAGACAACATTTTCACCTGATGATACATGCACACGAGGACAGATAGTTACATTTTTAAACCGTGCTATAAAGTAACTTTTTAAAAGTATAAACTGAATTTATAATATGCACCCCGGAAGCATATACTTTTGGCGGTGCATATAATTTTGCGGATTTTTTATTTCAAATTGTAATTTTTTACATATATATTAAAAAATTATTTACTTTGTGAAAAATGTGTGATATACTTTTCGGGTGAATATATTAAAAAGGAGAATTATATTTATGCAGAGAGAAAAATTAGGTTCAAGACTGGGATTTATCCTTTTGTCTGCCGGTTGTGCAATAGGATGCGGAAATGTTTGGAAATTCCCATGGATGTGCGGTCAGTCTGGAGGAGGAGGATTTGTTCTTATATACATATTATGTCTTATTTTGCTGGGGCTTCCTGTAATGACAATGGAGTTTGCATTGGGAAGAGCATCACAGTCAAGTCCTGTTATGATGTATCATAAACTTGAAAAACCCGGTCAGGTTTGGCATATACACGGATATTTTGCACTTTTTGGAAATGTTTGCCTTATGGCATTTTACACTGTTGTTTGCGGATGGATGGTGTATTATTTTGTGAAGTTTGCTACAGGCAATAATGCTGAAGTAGGGTTTGTCAATATGATAACAAACACTACGATTAATGTTGCATATCTGGCAGTTGTTGTAGTTGTTGCGTTTGGTATACTTTGTTTCGGACTTCAGGGAGG
>CAKSDT010000098.1 GCA_934446135.1 uncultured Clostridia bacterium | reverse complement strand
TCGGGATTAATATAATAAATGAGCAAATCCGTAAGCCGGGTTCTGTTTTAGACAATCATCTATCTAGACTGTATATTTCTATACAGTTCAAGCCACCTACCCAGGAAGCATCGGGCCAATGTATTCTTCCTAATGCGGTGTTGCTCCAAGTGGGGTTTACACGAAAAAAGCAGTTACCTGCTTCCCAGTAAGCTCTTACCTTACTATTCCACCCTTACCGTAAAACGGCGGTTTATTTTCTGTTGCACTATCCTGAGAGTCGCCTCTACCGGGAACTGCCCGGCACCCTGCCCTATGGAGCCCGGACTTTCCTCATCTCTGCCCTTTCGTCTGCAGAGCCGCGATTGTCCGATTTACTCAATATTAAACTGTTTTATATATATTTTTTACTTTTGACTCGAATATTTCTGCATCAATTCTAAGTTCGAGCATCTTTTTTAACTTTGCCACAACGGGATTTTCAGTTTCAAAGTGACCTGCGGCAATAACACAAAGACCTCTCTCAAAAGCATCCAAAGCATAATTATATGCACATTCCCCGGTTATATAAAGGTCGCAATTAAGGGGAAAAGCATCATTTAGCATACTTCCACCGCTGCCGCCAAGCACTGCAACTTTGCGTATGGTTTTTTGCGGATTTCCGACCGTTCTTACAGAACTTGTTTCAAGTTCTCTCTTAACTATATCAATATAGTCGCCGAATGTTGTTTCCGGAATATATCCGAACCGTATCATACCCGAACTTAAGCAATTATATATACCGAGTTTTTCCGAAAGAGCATAGTTTACCCCGTTTACTGCATTGTCTAAATTTGTGTGCATGCTGTATACTGCAATATCATTTTTTATTGCTTTTAAAATTCTTTCGTCCGTTATATTTTTTAAAGGATTAAATATCAAAGGATGATGGGTAATTATAAGATTGGCTTTAAGTTTTATTGCCTCTTCCAAAACAAGCGAATTAAAGTCCAGGGCAATTAAAATTTTATCAACATCTTTATCTTCAGTACCAATCATCAATCCGACATTGTCCCAATCTTCTTTTAATTCAGGTGATGCTATGCTTTCCAAAACACCGATTATCTTTTTCAGTTTCATCTACCGATTCTACCTCTTTTAACACATTCATTAAAAACTCAATTTCATTTTCGTCTGCCGCCGAACTTTTTTTGATTCCCTCAACGGCAGCCAAAATCTTTTTAATGATTTTATTTTTATATTCTGTAAAAATATCATCTTTCTTTTGAAGCAATTTATCCGAAAAAAACAAATCAACATATTTATATTCAACTTTATTATTTGTTTTTTTCACCTTAATTACATCATAAATTTTATTTTTTTCTTTTGCAAGGGTCTCATCAAGTATTACAAAACCGTTGTCAAAGAGACATTTTTTAAGTCTTTCCGTTTGAGTCATAGGTTGAAGAACGATTTCTTCAAACGAATTGGTTTTTTCAGGAAAACTCTTAAGTATTTGGAAAATGAGTTCTCCGCCCATACCTGCTATACAAAGGGTTTTAGTTTCAAACGGGGCGAAATTTTCAAGTCCGTCCGAGCGTCTGATATTGATTTTATCAGAAAGATTGAACTTTTCAACAGTCCGCCTGCATGCTTCAACAGGTCCCTCATTTATATCGGATGCTATCGCAAATTTGACTTTTCCCGACTGAACCAAGTAAACAGGTAGTTTTCCATGGTCTGTACCAATATCCGAAACAGAGTCAAAGTTCACCATTTCCGCAACAGTTTTTAATCTTTCGCTCAATAAAATCATACATATTCCCTCATATCCGCCCAAACAGTTTAACACAATTGATTTTTTTTGTCAATAAAATAAAATTTGAATAAAAACATTTCCATTGCATATAATACTACTGTCAGTTGAAACTGACATCAAAAAAGGAAGTCTCACAGTTATAAACAAATACTAAACTCAGTTAGCATTTAAAACTGTGTGACATTCCTTATTTTTAAGGCGGTTTACCGAAAAGGAAAACCGCCTGATTTTTTAAAACTTAAAGTATTCTTTTGCATTATTATAGCAAATTCCTTTAACAACCTTTTCAAGCATATCAAAATCTTTCGGATATTCACCGGCATCTACCCATCCGCCTATACGATTACACATTATTCTACTGAAGTAGTCATGTCTTGTGTAAGATACTAAACTTCTTGAATCTGTAAGCATTCCGACAAACCTTGATAAAAGGCCCAAATTTGCCAGCGAACGCATCTGACTTTCCATACCGTCTCTCTGATCATTAAACCACCAACCCGAACCAAACTGAATTTTACCGGCAACAGGTGCTTTCTGGAAGTTTCCGAGCATTGTACCCAAAACATAATTATCTTTTGGATTTAAAGTATAAAGAATCGTTTTCGGAAGTACATCATCTTGCTCAAGACAATCCATAAATTTTGAAAGCGGTTCAGCGATTGCAAGATCGTTAATTGAGTCAAAACCTGTATCCGGTCCCAAAACATCAAACATTCTTTTATTGTTATTCCTAAGTGCACCGATATGAATTTGCATAGCCCAATCAAGTTTAACATATTCTTTTGCAAGAATTTTAAGAACAGCGGTCTTAAAAGCATCTGCCTCTTCTTTAGAAATTTCTTTACCGCTCATCCTCTTTATGAAAATTTCTTCGGGGTTTCCCTCAGCATAAGGAACATATTCCATTGCGTGATCAGAAAGTCTGCAGCCGTTATCGTGGAAGTAATGAAGTCTTGCAACAAGCAGATCACAAAATTCAGCATAAGTTTTAACATTCATTGTTTCGCTTACATAAGGAACAAAAGTATCTTTTTCAATCAAAACTGCCTTATCCGGTCTGAATGTAGGCAAAACTTTAACTTCGTATCCATCTTCTCTTAACTGTTTATGATATCTCAAATCGTCCATAGGGTCATCCGTTGTACACAGAATTTCAACACCTGAATTTTTAATCAAATTTCTTGCTGAAAATTCAGGTTTTTTCAAAAGTTCATTGCACTTGTTCCATATTTCGTCTGCATTTTCGGGAGTAAGTGCCTCATCCAATCCAAAGTAAACCTTAAGTTCAAGGTGCATCCAATGATAAAGCGGATTTCCTATAAGATACGGAACAGTTTCAGCCCACTTCATAAATTTTTCGTAATATGTAGAGTCACCTGTAATATATTTTTCATCAACTCCGTTTGAACGCATTGCTCTCCATTTATAGTGATCACCGCCCAAAAATAGCTCTCCTATATTGTCAAATTTAAAGTCTTCAGCAATTTCCTTTGGACTTAAGTGACAATGATAGTCTATAATCGGCATACCTTTCGCATAATCGTTATAAAGTTTTTTTGCTGTTTCGCCGTGAAGCATAAAATCTTCTGTTAAAAATTTCATAATATAACACCATCCTTAAATATTGATATTTCCCTGTATCCGTTAATTTCATTTTTGGTTTCTTCGCCGTTTGCAACTGAAACAACTTTTTCAAACAGTTGATTTGATATTTCTTCTGTGCTTTCTTTTTCCAACATTTTTCCTGCATCAAAATCAATCCAGTTACTCTTTTTGTGTGCAAGATTGGAATTTGTTGCAATTTTAACTGTAGGGACAAGACCTCCGAGCGGAGTTCCCCTTCCTGTGGTAAACAAAACAAGATGAACACCTGCCGCAGTAAGATTGGTAACTGCAACTATATCATTTCCCGGACCGTTCAGCAAGTTAAGACCGTTTTTTTGAACTGTATCGCCAAAATCAAGCACATCAACCACATTGGATGTACCTCCTTTTTGAACACATCCCAATGATTTTTCTTCAAGGGTTGTAATTCCGCCTGCTTTATTTCCGGGAGACGGATTTTCATAAACTTCCTGGCCATGCTTAATAAAATACTCTTTAAAATTATTTATAAGTCTGACAGTTTTGTCAAACACTTGTCTGTCAACGCATCTTTTCATCAAAATAGTTTCCGCACCAAACATTTCCGGAACTTCGGTAAGAACTGTTGAACCTCCCATACCTATCAGTTTATCGGAAAACATTCCTACAAGCGGATTGGCAGTTATGCCCGAATATCCGTCACTTCCGCCGCATTTAAGACCAACTTTCAGTTTTGATATATTTATCTTTTTTCTCTCAAACCTTGCCGCGTATTCTTTAAGTTGTTCAATTAATTTAACGCCTTCCTCAATTTCGTCATCAAAATCCTGTGCATTAAGAAATTTCACTCTGTCAGGGTTATAATCTACGAGAACTTTTTTAAATTCTCCAATATTATTGTTTTCGCAGCCAAGTCCGAGAACAAGCACACCGCCGGCATTAGGATGATTTACAAGTCCCTTTAAAACTTGTTGTGTAATCCTCATATCATCGCCGAGCTGTGAACAGCCAAACGGATGTGAAACTGATATTGCACCTGTCAGTTTTGAAAGTCTTTCGGATATTTTATTCACACACCCAACAGTGTTTATTATCCAAATATCGTTTCTTATCCCCACATCGCCGTTTTCACGCTCATAGCCCATAAAATACGTATCGGACAACTTTGGTAATACATTTTTTAGTTCGGGAGTATATTCATAATTTAAAACACCGCTTAAATTTGTTTTCAGATTATGAGTATGTATATGTTCCCCTTCTTTGATATTTTTTGTTGCGTGCCCTATAGGAAAACCGTATTTTATTATATTTTCGCCCTCATTTATATCCCTCAAGGCATACTTATGTCCATCATTAATATTTACGGTAACATTATCACGAGAATTAATCAACATATTTTTTAACCTCATCTTTTAAAAATGAAAGATTTTCTCCCCAAAGTGACTCATTTTCGAGAATCTCTTCAACGCTTGCCGATTTCATAAATTCCACAACATCTTTATCATCATTTACCATATCTGTTCTGTAGAACTTAATCAGATATGCAAAAGATAATATCAATTCTTCAGGCATTTTATTGTATTTTTTTATGTACTCTAAAATTGACGGCAAAACTCTCACTTTAAACTTACTTACAGAGTTAAGTGCAATAGAGGAAAGAAAATGATTAATAAACGGATTTTTAAATCTTTCAAGCACACTGTCTGCATAACTTATAAGTTCTTCCCTTGGAAGTTCAAGAGTTGGTATTATTTCATCGTATACGCATTTTTTAATATGTTCAAGCATTTTATCATTTTCTACACATTGCCTTACAGTTTCAAATCCGTTAAGCATTGCATAAGGAACAAGTGATGTATGTGCACCGTTTAATATTCTCACTTTTCTTGTCTTATACATTTTAAGGTTATCAGTAACTATTACATTAAGCCCCGCTTTATCAAACGGCAATTCATCAAACAGGTTATCACATCCCTGAATTACCCACAGATGGAATAGTTCGGATGTATCAAGCATATTATCCTCATAAGGCAAATCGATAGTTTCCTGTCTGGGATAGCCTGTTACAATTCTGTCAACCAGAGAATCACAAAAATGGTTATTATTTTCAACCCAATTTATAAAATTTTTTTCAAGATTCCACTCGCTTGCATACTTTAAAACAATTTTCTTTAGATTTTCACCGTTATTATCAATTAGTTCACACGGAATAAAAATAAATCCGTCAAGCCCTGCCTTAAATCTTTCGTATAAAAGCACAGTAACTTTTGCCGGAAAAGACTTTGGCGGTCTGTCAGTTAATTTATCGCCTTCGTGGTAGGAAATTCCGGCTTCCGTTGTATTGGAAACAACAAATCTTATGTCAGGATTATGTGCAAGTTCCAAAAAGCGGTTGTATTCTTCATAAGGATTAACGCATCGTGAAATTACATCGATAATTTTTTTGTCAACCACTTCTTTCCCGTCTGAAAGTCCCCTCATAACATGTGTATAAATACAGTTTTGCTCTTCCAGAGTCTTACACATTCCCTTTTCGATAGGTTGAACTACTACAACGCTTCCGTTAAAGCGGCTTTGTTCATTTAGAAGTTGAAACATCCAATCAACAAAACCTCTTAAAAATCCGCCCTCACCAAATTGAATTACTCTTTCGGGTCTTTCCTGTTTTTTAACATAATCTTTAATGTTCATACCCTCATCTCCCTCAATATAAAATAAATCGTTTTTATTATATCATAGTATATCGAAAAATTCAAGGCTTTTAATCATTTTAATAAATAAATCTTATTGTTTATGACATTGCATATCGGTATAAGAACAAAACACAAAGCAATCCAGAAAATGGAATACAGCAAACATATCTGCCCCTTGACATTAAAAGGTAATTTTGAATAGTTCCATATATCCCACTTAAGAACTATGTTTACTATTATTCCGGTAACAAGTTCTGCCAGTGTTATAAATGCCGCTCCCAAAATTGCCTTTAATATAATACCCATATCAAAAAAATAAATATTTATATAATAGATTGCCAGAAATGATATC
>CAKSDT010000097.1 GCA_934446135.1 uncultured Clostridia bacterium | reverse complement strand
GTGTACAAGTTGGTGGCAATGTAATCGGTATAAAATTATACACAAAGGGTGTTCATGTTGTTTCTACCGGTTATGTCAATACTGCGGACGGAAGGCGGTCACCCGCTATAAAGTCAGGTATTAAATCAGGTGATTTTATTACAAAAGTAAACGGTAAAGAGGTAAACACAATCGAAGAGTTTACCTCTGCAATTCAGGTCAACACGGAAATTGAAATAGAATATTACAGAAAAGAAAGAGTTTATAAAACAAAAATTGTCCCTGTTTTATCATCTAATGATGCAGTTTTTAAAGCAGGAATATGGGTAAGAGACAGTACTGCCGGAATAGGCACAATGACATTTTATGACCCCGCAACCGGTTGTTTCGGTGCATTAGGTCATGGTATAAATGATTCTGATACAGGCAAACTTATGACATTGAAAGACGGAAAAATTTATAAGGCACATTTAACATCCGTTACAAAGGGAAGAAGCGGTTCACCCGGGGAACTCAACGGTACTTTTATAGGTGAAGATAATGTTATTGGGTCAATTGTGAAGAACTCATCAAACGGTGTTTTTGGAATATTGAACTCCGGTGTAGACAATAAACTTTGTAAAATAGGCTATAAAGAAGATGTTCATGAAGGGGGTGCTGCCATAATCTGTTGTGCAGAAGACGATTCTCCAAAAGAATACGGTGTTAAAATAATCAATGTAATAAAAAATAATCCATTTAATTACGAAGGAATTACATTTAAGGTTACGGACAATGAATTGTTGGAAAAAACGGATGGGATACTTCAGGGAAGGAGTGGAAGTCCTATAATTCAAGATGGCAAAATTATAGGTGCAGTTACACATGTATTTATTAACAATCCGACAAAAGGTTACGGTATTTTTATTGAAAATATGCTCTCTGAAATATACCAAAATGGAAAAAAATAAAAAAATTTGAATTTTTTTCATAAAAACACTTGAAAAAATTACCAAAATTTGGTATACTGTGAATGTACCAAATTTTACCAATCGAAAGGAATGTTTTTATGGAAAATATTAAAGTGTTAATTGCGGAGGATGATTTGAGATATGCTTCCGAACTGAAAAAAAGTATAACCGCTAATAGTGATTTTACTGTTGTTGGTATCGCAGAAGATGGAATTAAAGCGGTAGAATATATAAGAAATTTCAAGCCGGATATTGTAGTTTTGGATATTATCTTACCAAAATATGATGGTTTTGGGGTAATGGAGACTGATTATGGGTTTAAAACAAATTTTATTGTAGTTTCTGCTGCATCACAGGACAAAATGATTTCAAAAGCAATTGATGCAGGTGCTGAGTATTATCTTATAAAACCCGTCGACAGTAAAGTTATAATAGACAAGTTATATAAAATTAAAAACTCAAGCCTTAAAATCAGCGGTAATCCGCTTCACAATATCAGCAGTGTTGTAACTTTGAATGATTTGGAAAACAGAGTTACTGAAATAATACACGAGATAGGAGTTCCGGCACATATCAAAGGTTATCAGTATTTAAGGGAATCAATCATGATGACGGTTAAAGATATGGAGATTATCAATTCTATTACAAAAGAGCTATATCCAACTGTTGCAAAAATATATAACACAACTCCATCAAGAGTTGAGCGTGCAATAAGACATGCTATAGAGGTGGCATGGGACAGAGGAGATACTGATGTATTAAACGGATTTTTCGGATATACCATAGCGAGCGGGAAAGGAAAGCCTACAAATTCAGAATTTATTGCTATGATTGCAGACAGGCTCCGTCTCCAACTTAAAGCAAGTTAAAAAACTAGATAAATGAGATATGCACCCCAAAAGTATATAACTTTTGGGGTGCATATCTCATTTAGGGCTCTTTTATAATATTTCGTTCATAAACCTCAAAAAATCAAAATTTGTATATATGTATAATATTGTAATAAGAACTGCCGCTGCTACAATCGAAAACAATATCCATACAAGTGAAGCACGGGAAAAATTTCTATAGTTTATATTGGTATCATTTTTAAACGATAAAACCAAAAAAGTAACTATGTTGACAATTGGAATTAACCAAATCAGTATAAGTAAAAAGTATTCCCACATTTTAAGAGGTCTTATCAATTTATCCGGCTTAAATGTGTTCAATGCTCTTTGTTTAGTTGTGAATGGGGTTCCGCAGTTTTTACAGAAAACATCATTTTCATTACATTCGTTATTACATACAGGGCAAATCATTAGTATTCCTCCTTAATAATACATTCGCTGTATTTATTATTTTCAATTTCTATTACACCGTAACTGAAAAAAGAGTCCCGGGGTCTTGATATGCTGCCGGGATTCATAAATATAACACCGCTGTCCTTTATTATTTCACTCATATGAGTATGACCTGTTAAAACATACTTACAGTTGTTTTCTTTGGCCATATATGAAAGCGAATTACGGTTATATAAATGACCGTGTGTGATTAAAATTTTAATACCGTTAAAATCTATTACCTTTTTATTTGGCAAAGATGAGGAAACAAAGTCATTATTACCCGGAACATACTCAAAATTTATATTTGGATATAGTTTTTTTAGTTCAAGGACATCAGAAACATTATCTCCCAAATGTATAACAAGGTCACAGGGGATGTTATCCAAAACATTAATACATCTTTTGATGTTGTGATGCGAGTCTGAAAAAATCAATATTCTGTTCAAAATATATCACCCAGTTAAGTTTACAATAATAAAGGTACTTTGTCAAGAAGTAACAAATTTGAATTTATAACATAATATAAAGTAGGATTAATTCCTAATATATTTTTGGAGGTACCTATAATGTTAAGAAAACGCTGCAATGAGGGTGTTGATACCAGTATTCTCTTTTTCATTCTTGTTTTTTTAATTCTCTTTGTTTGGTAACATATTTGATTTAAAGGTGCCATACAATTTAATATGGCACCTTTAATAGGAGGGCAAATTATGATTAAACCGGATAACAATTCAATTCAAAAACTTAAATCTATGTTAAATTCGCCGGAGGGAGAAAACCTCAAAAGAAAATTTGCCGGCGTTGATAAGGCAGAACTTATGCGTCAATTAAAAAATATGAATGTTGACAATTTGAGTGAGTCGGATATTCAAAGGATTTTATCTCAGGTTGACTCTGACCAACTTATAAGTATGTTAAAAAATTTTAATGCTGACAATTTTAAAAAGAGGTGATTTAAATTGGATAATAATTTGATGGATATTATGTCAGGATTAATGAGCAACCCGGATGCAGTAAATCAAATTAAAAATATTCTTTCGGGAATTCAGGCAAACGATTCCCAAACACCTGAGACTAGTGTTAAGAATGATACAAAAGTTGAGAGTAATAATGCTGTTCCGGATATGTCATTTCTTAACAACATATTTAGCGGCAATAATCAAAACAGCGAAATAATGATTAAAATGAAAAACGCTTATGACGCGTATTCAAATCGCAATGACCCTGAAATTAATCTACTGACTGCACTTACTCCGTATCTTAGTACAACAAGATTGCAATATGTTGAAAGAATGAAAACTTTGGTAAGAATAGGAAAAGCCACATCGGCTTTTACAAAAAGATAGGTGATTGAATGGAAAGGCGATTTTTAAGGCAGTATGAAAACTTTGACACTGTTGTGCCGGATATTTCCGAATTTCCGATTTTGGAAGATAAAAACCAACAATCAGACGAAGTTATTGCCGAACAACATGAAAACACGGAAAAACAGGTTAAATCATTCGATATTTCAAATATGAAAACTGATGATTTAATTCTTCTCGGACTTATAGGTGTTTTATTTCTTGATAAAGAGAATAATATGAATGTTATAATTATTCTTGCGTTACTGTTTCTTTCAGATTACATAACTATTTAACAAAGGTCACAGAGTGAATCTCTGTGATTTTTTTAATATCCTTAATTTTACAGAATTTATTTATAATATACTGTTGATATTAATTTAAATTAATGGTATAATTAAATGATTTGAGGTGATAAAATGGGAGATTTTAAGGTAGTATCTTCGTATGTTCCGTCAGGTGATCAGCCGCAGGCTATAGAGAAACTTTCGGAGGGTATAAATGATGGATTATGCGGTCAGATTTTATTGGGTGTTACCGGTTCGGGAAAAACTTATACTATTGCAAAAGTTATCGAAAAGGTTAATAAACCAACTTTGGTACTTGCTCACAATAAGACACTTGCTGCACAGCTTTGCAGCGAATTCAAAGAATTTTTTCCGGAAAATGCTGTGGAATACTTTGTTTCTTATTATGATTATTACCAACCGGAAGCATACATTCCTCATACAGATACTTATATAGAAAAGGATGCGTCAATTAATGATGAAATAGACAAACTAAGACATAGTGCAACATCCGCCCTTTTTGAGCGTAAAGATGTTATAATTGTTGCATCAGTTTCGTGTATATACGGACTTGGAGATCCTATTGACTATAACAATATGGTTGTTTCGCTAAGAACGGGTATGAAAAAGGATCGGGATGAAGTGATTTCTAAACTGATTGAAATGCAGTATGAAAGAAATGATGTTGACTTTTCAAGAGGTAAATTCAGAGTAAGGGGCGACATTCTTGAAGTGTTTCCATCTAACTCAAATGAAAGTACTGTGAGAATTGAATTTTTTGGTGATGAAGTTGACAGAATTACAGAAGTTGAAAGCATAACTGGAAATCCCAAAGGCGAAAGAAATCACATAGTAATTTTTCCAAATTCGCATTATGTAACAACTAAAGATAAAATGCAAAATGCTATTGAAGCAATAAGACTTGAGATGCAGGATAGAATTAAATTTTTTAACGATAACGAAAAGCCTGTTGAGGCATACAGAATTGAACAAAGAACAAAGTATGATCTCGAGATGATGCAGGAAACGGGCTTTTGCCAGGGTATAGAAAATTATTCAAGACATATAAGCGGAAGAGAACCCGGTTCACCGCCATTTACGCTCATTGATTATTTTCCTGATGATTTTCTTTTAGTGGTCGATGAGTCACATGTAACAATTCCTCAGGTGAGGGCGATGTACGCCGGTGACCGTTCAAGAAAAAAAAGTTTGGTTGATTTCGGATTCAGACTTCCAAGTGCTTATGACAACAGACCGTTGACATTTGATGAGTTTGAAGGTAAAATCAGACAGGCTGTTTATGTTTCTGCTACACCATCGCAATATGAAAAAGAACATTCAGATCAGACTGTTGAACAGATAATCAGACCAACCGGACTTGTTGATCCGGAGATTGAGGTTGTAAAACAGGAGGGTCAGATTGACCACCTTCTTTCAGAAATCAACACAAGGGTTTCAGCAAAAGAAAGAGTTCTGATTACAACTTTGACTAAAAGAATGGCAGAAAGTCTTACAGATTTTCTTGAAGAGAATGGTGTTAAAGTCAGATATCTTCATTCGGATGTAAAAACTATTGAAAGAATGGAAATAATAAGAGATTTAAGACTGGGTTTGTTTGATGTCTTGGTTGGTATTAATCTTTTGAGAGAAGGTCTTGATTTGCCTGAGGTTTCACTTGTTGCTATTTTAGATGCTGATAAAGAAGGGTTTTTAAGGAGTGAGACCTCACTTGTACAAACTATAGGCAGAGCAGCAAGAAATGCAAACGGCAAAGTAATAATGTATGCAAATACTGTAACAGACAGTATGAAAAGAGCAATAGACGAGACAAACAGAAGAAGAAAAATTCAAATGGAATACAATGAAAAACACGGTATAATTCCAAAAACGATTGTAAAAGATGTTCGTGAAATAATTGAGGCAACGAAACCGATTGATTCTAAAAAATCGAAGAAAAAGAGCGGTGACGCATTTTTGTCTATGCTTGAAAAAGAAATGTTTGAGGCGGCAAAACACCTTGATTTTGAAAGAGCGGCACAACTTCGTGATAAACTAAAAGAATTAAACGACCAATATGGAGGCTAATATGGCGGAAAACAGGATAAAAATTTTAGGTGCCAGAGAGCATAATTTGAAAAATATTAATATAGAAATTCCCCGTGATAAACTTGTAGTTATTACGGGACTCAGCGGATCCGGCAAATCTTCTCTTGCCTTTGATACTGTATATGCTGAGGGTCAAAGAAGATATATTGAGTCATTGTCTTCTTATGCCAGAATGTTTTTGGGACAAATGGACAAGCCCGATGTTGATCTAATTGACGGGTTATCACCTGCTATATCCATAGATCAAAAGACGACAAGCAGAAATCCCCGTTCTACTGTCGGTACTGTAACTGAAATATATGATTATTTGAGGCTTTTGTACGCTAAAACCGGCATTGTTCACTGTCCAAACTGCGGCAAAGAAATCAAACAACAGTCTATTGATGAGATTGTTGACAGAGTTTTAAAAATTCCCGAAAGAACTAAATATATGATTCTTGCTCCTATTGTAAAGGGCAGGAA
>CAKSDT010000096.1 GCA_934446135.1 uncultured Clostridia bacterium | reverse complement strand
CACTTATGCAACAGTCTGTCTTTTTAGGTGACTCCAAGGGGACTCGAACCCCTATTGCAGCCTTGAGAGGGCCGCGTCCTAACCGTTAGACGATGGAGCCTCATTAAAACAACAAAAGTATTTTATCACAAATTGTATGGTTTAGTCAATAGAATTTTGAAAATTGTGTTGATTTATTTGTAGATTTGTGATAAAATTATCGACAATGTATGAGTATTGTGAAGCAAGAGCAGTAATTTTGTTGTAATTTAATTTTTTTCGCCTTATCTGCCTGCGATAAGGTGATATAGAAATTTTATAGTAGGCAGAAAGGTTATGGCGTTAGTATGGAATATATGGGATTAAATGAGGTAAGAGAAAAGTTTTTGAGTTTCTTTGAATCCAAAGGATGTTTAAGACTCGGAAGTTTTCCGCTTATACCGAAAAACGACAACAGTCTTCTGCTTATAAATTCCGGTATGGCACCTATGAAAAAATGGTTTACAGGTGCGGAAATTCCGCCGAAAAGAAGAGTTACAACCTGTCAGAAATGTATTAGAACACCTGATATCGAGTGTGTCGGAAAAACTGCAAGGCATGGAACTTTTTTTGAAATGCTCGGTAATTTTTCATTTGGGGATTATTTTAAAAGAGAGGCTATAACTTGGGGTTGGGAATTTTTAACCAAAGTTATGGAAATACCGGCGGACAAGTTATGGATAACGGTTTATGAAGAAGATGATGAAGCAAGAGATATATGGATAAATGAAGTAGGCGTTTCTCCTGAGCGTGTCGTAAAAATGGGTAAAGAAGACAACTTCTGGGAACACGGAACAGGTCCTTGCGGTCCTTGCTCTGAAATTCATGTTGACAGAGGAATCGAATACAGTTGCGGCAAACCCGGTTGTAAACTTGGTTGTGACTGCGACAGATTTATGGAAGTTTGGAACCTGGTTTTTACACAGTTTGACAAAGATGAAAACGGTAACTACAACCGTCTTGCAAATCCTAATATTGACACAGGTATGGGACTTGAAAGACTTGCTTGTATAATGCAGGATGTTGATAATCTTTTCGAAGTTGATACAGTGAGAAATGTAATGAATTATATATCGGAAATTGCCGGTGTTAAATACAAAACCGATGAAAAAACAGATGTATCGCTTCGTGTTATAACAGACCACATAAGAAGTACTGGTATGATGGTGTCGGATGGTGTAATCCCGTCGAACGAGGGCAGGGGTTATGTTTTAAGAAGATTGCTAAGAAGGGCTGCAAGACACGGAAGACTTTTAAATATTGACGGTGAGTTTTTATACAAAGTTGCCGATGTTGTAATCGATGAATCAAAACAGGGCTATCCGGAACTTGATGAAAAAAGAGAGTATATCAAAAAAATCATCAGAATTGAAGAAGATAGATTTGCAAAAACAATTGATAACGGTATAGAAATATTAAACACATATATAAAAGAAATCAAAGATAGCGGAAATACTGTCCTTTCAGGCGACAAAGCATTTAAACTTAATGATACTTACGGATTTCCTATAGACCTTACCGTTGAGATATGCTCAGAACAGGGTATAGAGGTTGACAGGGAAGGTTTTGATAAAGAACTTAAAAATCAAAAAGACACAGCAAGAGCCGCAAGAAAAGACGGTTCAAGTTGGGAAGATAAAGACAGTGTAAGTTTTGATGCAAAAGCAACACAATTTGTCGGTTATGATGCACTGGAAACAGTTTCAAAAATAGTTGATATTGATAATGAAAACGGTGCGATAGGTGCCGGCGAACAAGGAATTGTTGTGACTGAAAAAACTACATTTTACGCTGAAATGGGTGGACAGTGCGGAGATACAGGATGTATTGAAACTAAGAACGGAAAAGCCGAGGTTATAAACACCAAGAAAAACGGCGATGGTGTATATATGCACTTTGTAAAGGTTACAGAAGGAAGCATATTAAAGGGCGATGAAGTGAAACTTTCTGTTTCAAAGGAACGCAGAATGGCAATATCAAGAAACCATTCGGCAACACACCTTCTTCACAGAGCGTTGAAAGATGTTTTGGGTGTTCTTGTTGCACAGGCAGGTTCGTTGGTGGACGATAAACACCTAAGATTTGACTTTTCCCATTTTGAAGCAATGACAACCGAAGAATTAAAACAGGTTGAACTTAATGTAAATAAAGCAATACTGGAAGCAATGCCGATAGAAATAAAGGAACTTCCCATAGATGAGGCTAAAAAACTCGGTGCGGAGGCACAATTCGGCGAAAAGTACGGTGATGTTGTACGAGTTGTTTGTATGGGTGATTATTCGATGGAATTTTGCGGCGGTACACATCTTACAAACACGGCCCAGGCAGGAATGTTTAAACTTCTTTCGGAGTCGGGTGTTGCTGCAGGAACGAGAAGAATAGAAGCGATTACAGGTCTTGAGGTTTTAAGTTTCGTAAATGAAAAAGAAGAGACTTTGGAAACTGTTGCCGGAATACTAAAAGGCAATGTTTCTGAAATCGAAAGTAAAGCAAGAACTGTAATGAATGAACTTAAAAATTCGGAAAAAACAGTTTCGGAATTAAAAGCACAGATGGCAGGCTCGATGGTAGACGATGTTATTTCAAAGGCAGTTGTTGTTGACGGAATTAAGGTAATTGCCGCAAAACTTGACAATATGGCTATGGACGAACTTGTAATGGCAACAGACAAGATTAAAGATAAATGCGGTAACGGTGTTGTTTCTGTTCTCGCATCAGAAAAAGACGGAAAAATAAGTTTTATTGCGTCTTGCGATAAAGAGTCTTTGACAAAAGGGATTCATGCCGGCAAAATCATCAAAGAAGTAACCGCTGTAGCCGGCGGTAACGGCGGCGGAAAGCCTGATATGGCAAAAGGTGCCGGTAAAGATTTGTCAAAGGTTAACGATGCTGTTGCTTTTGCAGTTGAAGTTGTAAAATCACAAATAAAGTAAGGAGTTAGGTTTATGGATTGTATTTTTTGTAAAATAATCAATAAGGAAATACCGAGTGCCGTAGTTTATGAAGATGAATTTGTAACGGCTTTTAAAGACATCAACCCGGTTGCACCCGTTCACATTCTTGCGGTTCCAAAAAAACATATTGAGAGCGCAAATGATATAACAAAGGAAGATGAAACTCTTATAGGACATACTTTGCATGTCTGCGGTGAGATTGCCAAAAATACCGAAGGGTGCAAAAACGGATACAGGATTATTAATAACTGCGGCGATGATGCAGGTCAGACAGTAAAGCATATTCACTTTCACATTATCGGCGGAGTTCATCTTGGCGAAAAATTAATCTGAAAAAGGTATTGACATTACATGATTTTTGAGTTAAAATATTAGAGCGTAGGATTTAAAAAAGTTTGTTATACGCATAATGCGTATGTTGTATAGCGGAGGGAGGGAAACAAATGTCAGAAATTAAAATCAAGGAAAACGAATCCTTAGACAGTGCTCTTCGCAGATTTAAGCGTCAGTGTGCTAAAGCAGGTGTTTTGTCGGAAATAAGAAAGAGAGAACATTATGAAAAGCCCAGCGTTAAGAGAAAGAAAAAATCAGAAGCTGCGAGAAAAAGAAAGTTTAAATAATTAAACACAGTTTATTAAGTGCAGGACTTTAGTGTCCTGCACTTTTTATCTTTTTCGGTATGCCATATAAAGACTTTCCCAGTTTCCTTCGGAAACAGTGTGCGGACTTTCCCAGCAAATTCCGCAAAATCCAAGTTCTTTAATAAGATTGTGCTTTTCCGAAAGAGATTTTGTGTTTTCAAGCCATACAAATTTTGGGGTATTTTTTTCACTTAAATATGTAAAGTACGAGTTGCCCGAGAATGAGTCATAACAAATCTTACTTTTATGCACAACAGACTTTAAAATTGCCTGATTGTTTGTAAGGATTGTTTTATCAAGAGTTAACATATTGTAGTCATAACATTTTCCCGATAGTTCAATCAAAATTTTGTTTTTAAAGTCTTTGTAAAATTCAGAAGCAGTTTTAATTTCTTCAAGTGTGATATTACTAAAAAAAGATTCGGTTTTTAAATTTCTTAAAATAATTTTTTCACAAAACGGTTCATAAAACTTAACAACTTTTTCTATGTCCGGCAATACTGCCATATTGTTTTTTTCTTTTGACAGCATTGCGATATTGTTTCCAAAATCTTCAAAGGATTGCGTAAGGTCAACGAAGTTTCCCTGATATTCCCTTGGACTGAATAAATCGTATTTTTCTTCGGTTGAAAAGGATGTTAAATTTTCCTGAAGCCTCTCTATGTATTTGTTTTCATTTTTTTTAAATATTCCGTGAATTTCAAACATATATTATCACCTTCAAAAGAGTTGTTTTTAATATAAAACTGTGATATACTTATCTATATGAAAATTTGTCTTAAATAATAACGGTGATATTATGAAATATTTTGAACCTGATTTTAAATTTAAAAATATGGAAAGTATAGATTTTGATGAATTAAAAAATGCCGGAACAAAAGGTATAATTCTTGATATTGACAACACTTTGGTTGAACCTCATACACCTGTTGCTGACGACAGGGCTAAAATGTTTGTTGAAAAATTAAAAAATGCAGAATTTAAGATTTGTATTGTATCAAATAACATACCCCAAAGGGCAAAAAAATTTGCCGATTCATTGAATCTTGACTGGGTCTGCAACGGAAATAAACCGTCAAAAAAACCATTTAAACTTGCATTGAAAATATTAAAAGAGAAACCGGAACATATAGCGGTAGTAGGCGATCAGATTTTTACAGATGTGTGGGGAGCAAAAAGAATGAAGATGATATCAGTTCTTTTAGACCCAATATGTGATAAAGAAGGGAAATTTGTTAAATTCAAAAGAAAAATTGAAAAAATTGTTGTTAACAGATAAAAAAAGAGGTGTATATGATGAATGTAAAATTCGGACCGTCGGGAAACCCCGATGCTTTTTACGAAGAGGGCAACAAAGCCAGTGTTCAGATGCCGGGTTGGGTTGAAAGGAACGGGCTTGATGCTTATGAATATCAGTGCAGCAAAGGAGTGAATGTTTCTGAGAAAACAGCAGTGCTGATAGGTGAAAAAGCCAAAGAGCATAATGTGTTTTTAAGTATCCACGCACCTTACTATATAAGTCTTTCTTCTGTTGAGGAGGCAAAAAGATTAAAAAGTGTAGATTATATAATGAAAACATTGGAATGTGCAAAATGGATGGGTGCGAAAAGAATAGTGGTTCATTCCGGATCATGCAGTAAAATGTCAAGAGAAGAGGCACTTGACCTTGCAAAGAACACGCTTAAAATTGCAGCATATGAGGCCAAAAATGCTGGTTATGACGATATATTCATTTGTCCCGAAACAATGGGCAAAATTAACCAGTTAGGTAATGTCGATGAGGTTTTAGAACTTTGCAAGATTTCTGAAACTTTTATGCCTTGTTTCGATTTCGGTCATATTAATGCAAGAGAAATGGGTTCTCTAAATACACCTGATGACTTTTTAAATATTGTAAGTAAAACAAAAAACGCTTTAGGTGAAGAGCGAAGCAAAAGGTTCCATGTGCATTTTACAAGAATTGCATTTACAGATGGAGGGGAAAAAAATCATATTCCGTATGATGATGAATCTTTCGGTCCGTGTTTTGACCCGTTTGCAGAAGTTATAGTAAGCGAAAACCTTGAGCCGGTTGTAATATGTGAGTCACCCGGAACACAAGCAAGGGACGCACTTATTTATAAATCAATTTTAGAAAACATAATGAAAAGGAAGTAACTGAATTGAGAGAACAAAAACTGCTTGAATTAATAAATGATAATGAAGTTTTTTATATAACAGATTCTGATGATATGCGTTACTATGCAAAATTTACAGGTGAGGGTGCAATAGTTTTAGGACATGATAAAAAAGTAATTCTGACGGACGGAAGATATACTGAAAAAGCAAAACAGGAATCGGATTATTGTGTCGCGGAATGTATAAATCATTTTAAGTACCTAAAGGAACTAAACAAAAAAATTATCATTCAGCCAAATTCAATCACATACAGGAAATTTAAGTTATATTCTGATAATAGCCTTGAATTAACAACAAAAGATATTGATTTTGACGCTTTAAGGAGTGTTAAAGATGATGAGGAAATTGATTGTCTCAAAAAAGCGGCATCCATTGCGGAAAAATCACTTGAAAGTTTGTTGGAATATATAAAACCCGGGGTTTCCGAGAAAGAACTGTCAGCAAAACTTAATTATTTTATGGCTATAAACGGTTCTGAAAAAGAATCTTTTGACACAATTTTGATTTCCGGTAAAAAGACATCGCTCCCGCACGGAGTTCCGTCAGACAAAAAAATAGAAAACGGTGATTTTGTTACTATAGATTTCGGCTGTAAGTTTAACGGCTATTGTTCTGATATGACAAGAACTTTTGCGGTCGGGTTTGCAACCGACGAAATGAAGAATGTATATAATGTTGTTTTAAATGCCCAGGAAACGGCTCAGAAACTTGTTATGCAGGGAAAAAAACTAAATGAAATAGATTTCGCGGCAAGGGATATAATAAAAAATGCCGGTTATGGAAATTATTTTGTTCATAGTTTGGGGCATGGGG
>CAKSDT010000095.1 GCA_934446135.1 uncultured Clostridia bacterium | reverse complement strand
CGGTTAGGATAAGTGCCCATATTTGCAGTTAGAGTGGGACACATTCTACTTTTTGTGTATCGTATCTCCGTGTCCGTCGGTCGATATATTGCTAATCTGTCGATCATTTGATTTTCTAATTGCGAAAACCATTTACTGTCATTGTAGGAGTAGATTTCATTTTGTCTAATATCACGGTGAATGATATCCGTTGACTGAACTGATAAAGGTATTGGTTCTGGATGAGTATAATTACTCATAATGCTTTCGTGAACCGCCGTAATGTATATACGTTTTCTTATTTGCGGCAGATTACCATATTCGTTTGCCGCCATAATTCTGTAATAGATGGTATAACCAAACTGTGCCAATGAATTAAAGATCACAAGGAAAGTGCGTCCATAATCATGTTCCATTAAATTAGCAACATTTTCAAGAAACACGATTTTGGGGCGTTTTTCATCAATAACCCGAGTAATTTCAAAAAACAGATTTCCTCGTTTATCGGTAAATCCTTTTTGTTTTCCGGCAATCGAAAATGGCTGGCACGGAAACCCAGCAACCAAAACATCGAAATAGGGAATCGTGGAAACCGATATGTTACGAATGTCATCTTCAACTAAAAAGGCGTCGCCCAAATTATTTCTATACGTTTTACATGTGGCAGAGTCCGAGTCGTTTGCCCAGACAATATTAAAGCCCTCTTGTGTAAAACCAAGATCAATTCCTCCGATACCCGAAAATAGGCTACATACTTTATTTCTATTCATTGTATATCAGCCAACGCTATTTGCCTGTCAAGAGAGAATAATTGCTTAATACGTGCATGACTGTAGGGTTTTGTTTGTTGATTTTCAACCATTTGAATAACGCGAGATACGGCAACAGCGCTTCCGTGAACTCCAGTTTCATTCACAATACGTCGAATTTGCCCATCTATATTTGTTCCAAATCCGCCCGCTATATATGAAAAGAACGAAAGTGGTTTGTTGGATTTACAGTAGTTATTAAAACCCTCTATGTAATTATGTACCATACGGTTATGATGATCGTTGCTGATTGTATACTTGCTATACGCCTTATTATCTATAATTCCAGCAAAGCCGTCTTCATCTGACAGCAATAGGACATCTGGAGTCAGCCCGATAGGGCCAACGTGATATGTTTCAAATCCAAAGACATCTTGGAATAATTGAACCGTTGCTTTTTCAAATTCTGTCGCTTCATCCCTACCTTTAAAAGCCATTTCAAAGTATTCAGTCATAAACGAACCAATTGCGCCATGCGGGAAGAGCTTCGATAATGTATCTTCTACAAATTGTGAATCAAGCCCCGTTTGCTCAACAACCTTATCAATTAGAGTTGGACTAATTTTAGGTATTGGAGTTTTAATTGATTCAGCAATAAATGCTTGTTTAACTTTTTGTTCAGCAATAATTTTTGCTGTAATTGTTTGCGATTGAGTAAGATTCCTAGTATCTTTTTGATGTTTGGGATCAATACCGTATTTACGTTGAAAATATTCGTGTTGACTAGGTCTATCAATAAACGGAGGACAAACAGACAAAATAGCGTTTACTTCATCAGTTTTTTCCGTAATTACACGCAATTTTTTGTCATCATCATCTCTTTTCGCCAACTGAGTATATTCAATCCAGTTTATAAATGTATTAGCAGTATCGGTCAAATGACTATATGGATGAGCAATGTTGACCGTCCCAGTCTTTGGAGCGTATTTTGTAAAAAAGTCAGCATCAAGAGAACGGTCACCATAATTACGAAAAACAAGTATCTTGTTTACAACATTTCGATAGCAATCTTCAGTCTCATTTTCCGCATTTGTAATTACAACCTTCGCGATTTCTTCTTCTGTAAGGTAACCGATTGCAGGATCCATTAACAAACGCAACAAAAATCTGAATGGACGAATTTTGAAGCGTAGTGAAACATCAACGCCTCTACTAGTTGAAAAAGATGATGGGAATTGATATTTGAGAATTTGACTTTTCAGAACAGCGACCGGAGAATCCCCATTCATTATTGCTTCACCAGCTAGGGTGAGTTTTAACTGTTTAGTTGATTCTTGTATAAAAATCAATCCTAAACTAGCAATCCACGCTTGATATGTCCTTGCACCGCCGCCAGTTTGGTCTCGTCTCTCACCGACTCTCTTTAAGCCTGCATCTTCGAGTGCTTCTTCTAAATTTAAGTGTGTGTCACGTTGTCCTTGCCACTCTTGATTTAATGAAATATCTGCAAAGGTCGTTAAAACTTCTGGAACTGAATTTAATTTGCGTTTCGGGCGAGTAACCCACCAATAATTTATCATAGTTCAATCTCGTCTTTTAAAGATGCCTCCATACTTTCGTATTCTATGCCAGCAAATGTTTTTAGAATGGATTCAAATATTATTTTTGCACCCAAGCATGGAACTGCCATACCTATTTGCTTGCGAACAGATTCTTTTGTTCCCTCAAAAATATAATCATCTGGGAATGTTTGTAGCCTGGCTCTTTCTCTATTTGTTAAAGCTCTAGGTTCATCCCAATGATAAATATGTGTTCCACCGCCGCCAGAACCTGTAACGGTATAGGCAGGCTTATCGGGATCCAATCTTTTATATATTTGACTGATTTTTGCTCCACGCACATTCAATTGCAATTCAGGGGGAAGTTCTGCATTGAATGCGTTTTGACCTGGTTTAATGTATTTTAATCGCTCAACAACAGTCGTAGATTGCTTAGTTCGCTCGTTATTTGGAGCATTTTGCGGAATAGGTGGATTATCGATAGCATTGCGGCAGGAATTGTCGATCCCTGAATAAGGCGCAAAGCTGGGTATTTTGAATTCGAATGGCAAATCGTCACGGATTCCCACAATAATCACTCGATGCCTTGCTTGTGGTATCCCGTATTTTTCAAAACAATACAAGTTTGGATAAACTCTATATCCTGATTGTTTCATATCGGCAAGAATTTTCCCAAAAGCCTTTCCTTCATTTGCGCTTCTAAGTCCACCAACATTTTCAGCAAGAAACCATTGCGGACGATGGCTTTTGAGAATTGAAATGCCGTAATTATATAGCGGCCCATATTTTCCATCGAATCCCTTTTGCTCTCCCACAACAGAAAAGTCATTACAAGGAAAACCAAAAGCAAGTGCATCTATTTTAGGTAAAGTAGATAAATCAAGTTTGCGGACATCGCTACATATTACCGTGTCTTGCTTTTTAGGGCAAATATTACGAATATAAGTGCGACACGTATCGTAATCATAATCGTTTGACCATTTATGAATAATTTTGTATTCGGGGTTGTTTATGTTGGCATGCATTGCTCCCCATGCCAAACCGCCGGGACCACAAAATAATTCTCCCAATTCAAATATAGGCATATTTATATTTCTTCTCCATTCTACAGAATAAACTTTCTTGAGAATGTTGCACCAACAGCATCTGCTATTATTTCAAGTTCTCTAATTGAAAAACTTTCTCTTTTAAGTCTAGCGCTCATACTTTGAGGAGATAATCCAATTCTTCGTGCTAGTTCAGCCATGCTGATATTTGTCATCACACATAAGATTTTTATTTGTTCAGATATACTAATTTGATTTTTCATATTGCATTACATTCCAATAAAAAGCACATATTGAATAACAATATTATAAACGTTTTCGTTGAGCTTGTCAATAGATTCTTTAAGCATATAAACTGCAAATTCTTTATTTTTTGATTTTACCGCAATTATTTTTTCAAACTCGCAAAGAACTTGCGACTTTAACTCGTAATCTTATGGACAAGAAAGAAACAAGACGTTTTTTCTTTCTTGCGGAAAGCCTATCCGAGGCCCGTCGCAGCCGTAAAGGGAAGAAATTATTGTGAAAACTTTTAAGAAACAGACAGCATCCAATATTTTTTTCTTTTTCCTTGACGGCTTCGCCGTTCTCGGATTGTTCGGTTTCCGTCGAAAGACAAAAAAAAGTTAAAGGAGTTAAATCAGTATGGAAAAATCAATCAATCGTCAAGAAATCGTAAGCGAAGTCGAAAACTGTGCGGAAAACTACTATGTGTTTTCGCCCGCTATCGGCAAACGCAAAATTATCGGTGGCAAAACGTATTTTGTTCGCGGAGTATTCAAAGGCGGGCAAGATTTTGAAACCTCTATGAAGAAATTTGCGTCGGACAACTATTACAAAAGCAGGAGATGAACGGTATGAAACAGAAAAAGTATATCGCAGGATTGTATTTCAGACTTTCCCAAGAGGACGAACGCCAAGGCGAGTCGGCTTCTATCGATAACCAAAGAACGATACTTCGCAAATATGCCGAAGAACACGGCTTTGAAATCCACGACGAGTATATTGACGACGGTATTTCGGGAACGACCTTTGACAGACCACAGGTGCAACGACTTTTAGACGACGCCAAAACGGGAGTTATAAATACGATTATCGTCAAAGACCTATCTCGTTTCGGCAGAAACTACATAGAAGTCGGCCAATATATCGACTACGTTTTTCCCGCTTTCGGGATAAGGTTTATCGCTATTCAAGATAACGTCGATACGGAAAACCGCGACAGCGGCACAATGGAAATGATGCCGATTATGAACGTTTTTAACGAATGGCACGCAGCAAATACAAGCAAGAAAATTCGTGCCATCAGACGAGAAAAAGCCAAAGAAGGCGTTTACATTGCCAAAAAAGCGGCTTACGGATATAAAATGGGGACGGATAAAAAACGTACACCTACTATTGACGAAGAAGCCGCCGCAGTCGTTAGACGAATCTTTGAGATGTACGCTTCGGGAATAACTCCGAGAAAGATATGCGAAATATTGACTAAAGAAGGAATCCCATCTCCTGCCGTCTATGCCTATTATCAAAAGGGGTTAAAGCCAAATAAAAACATAATGGGATTTTGGTCTCCGGTAACAATAAGGGAAATGTTACAGAAGATAATATATTTAGGACATCTTCCGCAACTGTGCTGTTCTACCGTTTCCTACAAAAATCATAAACGATACAAGAAAGACGAAAGCGAGTGGGAGATCGTATATAACAACCACGAGCCTATTATTTCACAAGAACTTTGGGATAAAGCACAAGAACGAAAAAAATCTGTTGCCATAGGCAGAACAACAAAATTAGGTTTTACGCATCCGCTTTCCGGTTTTCTGTTTTGCGCAGACTGTGGGAGTAAGATGAAACTATGCACTTCACATAGAAAAAACTCGACAAAACATCGCTTCTATTTTGATTGCGGTTATAATATACGATACGGGAAACTGTATTGCTTTTCGCATTATATATCGGCAAAAATATTAACCGAAATAGTGCTCGAAGATATACGCGAGATGGCAAAACGCATAGTTCTCGACGAAAAGGCTATCCGCGAAGAATTTGTTCGTCACAATGCCGAACTTGCAGCCGCAGCAATAAAGAAAGTCAAGAAAGAATTGCAGGTCAAGCAAAAGCGCACTGAAGAATTGACTATGCTTATTCAAACCGCATACGAAGACAGAGTTAAAGGCAAAATCCCAGAAGATATTTGTATCGGGTTTATCGAGAAATACTCAGCAGAAAAGAAGAAAATTACAGAAGAAATTAGAATTCTCGAAGAAAAAATAGTCGAGACTGAAACAACGCAAAAAAATGCCGATGATTTTATACGAGCAATGAAAAAGTATTTCGATGCACCCGAACTTACACGAGAGATGTGTTATGAACTTATTGACCGTATTATTATCGGCGGCACTCCGAGTGCAACAGGAAAAGACAGAGAGATAAATATTGTCTACAAGGTCGATATAGCCTCAGTCCTGCGTCATAAACTTAAAAATAGTCCGCAAAAGCCATAAGACAAAAAAGAGTGTATGTTCTATTTGTGCATACACTTTTTTCGTACCTAAGTAATCTGTTATGCACCTCCATAAAATTATGTTTCATCAAGCACCCGCCAAAGTGCCATTTGCCGATTTTTCTAAAATAATCGTTTTATACTGACTATATAGGATTGAAATTTTTGTAGGTTTATGATATAATTTATCGGAAGTGAGGATAATAATATGAATACCTATTATGAAAAAATAAAGTTTGTTAAAGAAAAAGTAGTTTCATATCTTAATGAAATCTTCAAAGTTTATGGAAATGAACTTCTTTTGAGATTAGAGGAATATAATCTTTTGCAAAACAAGAACAACTGTATTGAATCTTCGACGGCAACGGGCTTTATTATGGAAGAATTTATTGTTTCTAAACTGGAAACATATACTCAATCACACAATAATAAAGACGATATACGTATAAAAAGAATAGAAAGCCACGGAACGCAAACTACCAGTTATGATTGTTGTGTAAAATATAAAAATGTTTTCTTTATGATTAACGTTAAAGTCGATAAAGGAAATAATAATGCCGTTTCCGCTATCAATATTTTACATAACGACTATGTTTTAACCAATCCAAATCAAGAAAAATCTTTTCTTGTACTAAAAACGAGGTATACTTTTGGCGAATCTCCAAAGACGAAGGAACGTAAAATCCTTGTTCAAGGTTTATGTTCCATAGGGAGAACAAAAACAAAAAGCGGACGCGCTGAAACGGACAAGCCAAATTAAATAAAGAG
>CAKSDT010000094.1 GCA_934446135.1 uncultured Clostridia bacterium | reverse complement strand
GAAACCGGGTAAAGTTTACGGAGAGTTGTCGATAATGTATGAAGGGCGGCTTTTTTAGCACAAAATTTCCACCATGTACAAGGGTAAAATTCACGGTCTCTTGCGAGACCGCCCTTGACATGGCGTTAAAAAACCGTGCTATATTACACCAGTAAACTGGTGGTTTTGATTTAATTTCACTATTTTGTACAATAGTTATTAGACAAATAATACACCCAAATTATATACGGAAAAATGTATTAATATTTTTTTACTTGCGGTTAACCGACTTTTTCGGCAGCCTGAGGGTTTATTTGCATCCTGTTTTTTAAATTTGTATAATGTCTTTTATTACTTCACTTGCTATTATTAATCCCGCAACAGACGGAACAAACGCCGTGCTTCCCGGCACCTGCCTGCCTTGTTTCGGACTTGCTTCCTCACCTGCAAAAGGTTTTATTGCCTTTTCCTTTGAATACACTACCTTAAGATTCTTAACGCCCCTTTTTTTCAGTTCTGTTCTCATAACTCTTGCAAGGGGACAAACTGAGGTTTTGTAAATGTCTGAAACTTCAAATTCTGCCGGATTTAGTTTATTTCCCGCTCCCATCGAACTTATTATTGGAGTTTTGCATTTAACGGCATTCATCACAAGTTCTATTTTACCGGCAACTGTATCTATTGCATCAACCACATAATCATATTTTGTAAAATCAAATTCATCGGATGTTTCCGGTGTATAAAATGTCTTATAGCAATTTACCGCTGCATCGGGATTGATTTCTTTAATTCTATCCCTTGCAACATCTACTTTATATAGTCCCAGAGTCTTTGTAGTTGCAATAATCTGTCTGTTTATATTTGTAATACTTACTTTGTCATTATCTATAATATCTATTGTTCCTACTCCGCTTCTTGCCAAGGCCTCAACTGTGTATCCTCCAACCCCGCCAACTCCGAAAACTGCAACTCTTGACAATTTTAATTTTTCCATTGCATCTTTTCCAAACAGAAGTTCTGTTCTCGAAAACTGATTAAGCATATATTCTTACTCCTTGTGTTTTTTTACATTTCCTACTGCCGTAACAATTTTGTACCCGGCACTGTTAACTCTGTTTTCCAAACAACCTCTGCACTGAGCGGCTTCCTCACCCGTACAGATTTTATTCTCATAAAGATCATAAAGTTTTCTTACATTTACAGGTGACAAATTTGGCATAATTACATTCGCTCCTGCTTTTAATCCTTTTTCTCTGCCGACAGGGTCAATTGTTCCCAATGCTGTTGTAGCCGGAATAAGAGAATAAGGAAACATAAGCCTTAAAATTGCAATCAGTCTTACGGTAAGTTCAACTCCGCCGCTTTTGTAATCCTTAAACGGTGTTTCCTTATGGGTTATGTAAGGCCCTATTCCTATCATATCAGGTTCGAGTTCCTGTAAAAACCTAAGGTCGGAAACAATGTTTTCCATAGTCTGAAACGGACTTTGAACCATAAATCCGGAACCCACCTGATAACCTATTTCCTTTAAGTCAAAAAGACACTTTTTTCTGTTTTCAAGACTCATACTGTCTGGATGAAGTTTTTTATAGTGGCTTTCTGTTGCCGTTTCATGACGAAGCAAATATCTGTTTGCACCGGCATCAAAATACTTTTTATAACTCTCTCTGCTTTTTTCCCCTATTGAAAGTGTTATTGCACATTCCGGAAACTCTGAGCGTATCGAAGATACAATCTCGCATATTTTACTGTCTGTAAAATACGGGTCTTCTCCCCCCTGAAGAACAAATGTTCTGAACCCGAGTTTATATCCTTCTCTGCAACAGAGCAAAATATCGTCTTTTGAAAGCCTGTAGCGGTCGCAATTTTTATTGCCCTGTCTTATTCCGCAGTAAAAACAGTTATTTTTGCAATAATTTGTAAACTCAATCAGTCCCCTGATATAAACTTTGTCACCGTAATTTTCTCTTCGTACCGAATCGGCAAGTTCAAACAGTTCAGCATCGTATATATCGGTATTCAGAATCTTCAAAAATTCACTGTCGCTTAAATTTTGCGTTTCTCTAAATTTATTTATAAAATCACTCATAATTCTCACTTCCATATTAACTTATAAACAGTGTTATTTTAACATAAAATGCTTATGTTTTCAAGTGCCTTAAAATACAATTGACTAATTATAACCATTATGATAAAATACTGGCAGAAACTGTAAAGAAATGTTATTTTAGGGAATATCCGTGAAAAAATGCACAATGGAATGCTTTATTTCCCAAACGATGAAAAACTTTATAATTATCAGTTAAAACAACTTCATACACTCAATAAGTTTAACAAAATCAGTTCAAAAAGACAAAAAGCCAGAGTTCCTATGATGAAAAAACTGTTGCC
The DNA here is from genome assembly GCA_934446135.1 of uncultured Clostridia bacterium. GTDB lineage: Bacteria > Bacillota > Clostridia > RGIG6154 > RGIG6154 > CAKSDT01. The sequence continues at coordinate 4,282 of CAKSDT010000094.1, read as the reverse complement.
GAGGTTGGTGACGGTTGTTACATAGAACCTCCGTTCTACTCAAATATGGGTTGCGAAAACATACACTTCGAAAAATATGAATGAAATAACCGAAAATTACCTCAAATATTATTATAAATCGTTTGAAATACCTAAAGATATTTTATAACAGAAAGGGTATTATAATTGGATAATAACCATTTGAAAGGTAAAACGCTTTGTTTTTTAGGAGATTCAATAACTTTTGGCGTAGGCGTTAAGGCAGGCGAAAGATATTTTGACATTCTGGAAAAAGAAATAGGTTTTAAGGCGTATGGATTTGGTGTAGACGGTGCGAAATATATTAATCTTTACAGTCAGGCACAAAAAATGCACGAAATGTTGGATAAAAATATTGATGCAATATTTATTTTTGCCGGAACTAACGATTATAACGGCAGCACCCCTATAGGTGATTGGTATGATTATTCCCAAGAGGAAATAATAAGACTTAAAAACAATGACGGAAGCACTGCCAAAACCGAAACAAGAAAATTAAGGACTTTTAATTTTGACACAAATACCTTTAAAGGCAGTATAAACACTTTACTGTCATATCTTAAACGCAATTATGCAGATAAACAAATTATTCTTATGACGCCCCTGCACAGAGCATATGCGGAATTTTCCGAAAACAATATTCAGTATGATGAAATGCACTCTAATCATGCAGGGCTTTTTATGGAAGACTATCTAGAAGCAATACACGAAGCTGCACAAATCTGGGCAACAGAACTTATCGACCTTCATTCGGTAAGCGGTCTGTTTCCGCTATATGACGAACATGCAAAATACTTTGCAAACAGCGCATCCGACAGACTCCATCCCGGAAAAGAAGGACACAGAAAAATAGCAAAAGTGTTATTCCGAAAGTTGAACAATATTCCAATATTTTAAATTGTGCAAAAAAGCGGCTAACCATTTGCCGACGCCAGATAAGGAAGTTTTTATGTAGGGTACGGTGTAACTCAGTAAAATGGGTTACACCGTATTCTTTTTCTCTTATGCTACAAAGCGGAAGTCTTGCGGGTTTGCCCGTATTTCCTCCATCATAGCAAGTATTTCCTGTTCGGTTGGAATATCTATCATACCAACCGCAGTAAAGTAAATATCGACCTTTACATAGCAATGACCGCTTGATTTGTCGTTGTTATGGACTTCAATACGCTCAATCAGAGAATTTACCAGCGTTGGCGTGAGTTCGTTTATTTCCGTCATTTCACGCAGAGTACGGAGTAAAAGCCTTAAATCTGTTGCTTTCTGCTTGGCTTCCTCTAAGGTCTGCCTGCTGTCGGCAACCTCCTGCGTTAATGCTTTCTGCTCCTTCTCATAGCTTTGAAGCATTTTAGAAAAGCGTTCATCGGAGAGTATGCCGCTTGCGTTTTGCTCGAAAACCTTTTCAATCAGCCTGTCGATTTCGACAATTCTCTTTGTGCCTTGTTCCACAGCCCGCTCCAGCCTTTTGTGTTCTTTCTGTCGCATAGCATTGGTTTTCTTTGCAAGCATATACAGAAATATTGACTCGTGGCATTTTACAAATTCCGCCAAGCTGCTGATTGCTTCAAGCACTATTCTTTCAAGCACAACGTCACGGATATAATGGATTTGACAAGTCCCTCTGCCGTCCTTGTAGTTGGAACATCTCCAAAATTCCTGATTGCGTTTCAAGCTCTTTGCAGCACAGAAATGCAGCTTTGCACCGCAATCTGGGCAATATACCAATCCCGAAAACAGACTTGTTCTTCCTGTTGCTGTCGGTCTGCGGCGGTGTTTGCGAAGTTCTTGCACCCTCAGCCATTGTTCTTCGGATATGATAGCTATTAGGAAAATAATTTGTGTCCAACGATCACTGCATCTTTAGGTTCAAAATAATCACTCATCAGGCTACTAAGTCCGCTTGCTTTCTATGTTTGCTCAAAAGTAATATCCTTTGAATTACTCAAAACAATACAGGTTGTGTTTTTTGCGGCATTGCTCAATCTTCCTGTGATTTCCAAGCGGTATTTATATGTGTATCCTTCGCAAGACCAAGTTCCGTCTATTGCCTTATAGTGCAACTTTTGATACACAAAATCTTCATTATCATATTTTGCTTGAATATCATCTGCCGGAGTTACCTCATACAATTCTATATGGTTAGGATCATGTATTGCGGTTTGGTCTTGTGAGTCTGTTTCATTAAGTAATTCAATCCCATTATTCAAGTCAGCATCAAACTCAGTACAGTTCATAATAAGCTCATCTGATACGGCAACAGTTACAAACCATCCTGCCATAGCAGTGTCTACTCCTTCGGCATTTGTTGTTTCTGCTATATGCACACAAAATGATTTTTCATCGTAACCGATGCTATGTACCTTAAAACGATGGGTGCTATTGTTTGCGCTTACATAAATCAACATCAAACTATTATCTTCAAAAAATGCACTATCATATTTTGCAGTTGCATTATTAAAAGAAGGAACTTCGTCCCAACTGCCATCCATAGTAAAAGTATCACCAAATGTTCGTTTGAATTGTTCTAAATCATTCAAGGTATTAAATCTGTAGATAGGTAAATGTTGGACACTACTGATAGCCATTTTCTCTCTATTAAGTGCTCCAAAATAAATTTCGCTTGCTTATGCCCAATTCGCATAAGATACTGTTGATTCAAAAGTTTGAATATTACCTGAATCTGCGCCGCCAATAGCCGGCTCGCTTACATTATAATTTTTTATATTCTCGAAAATCTCCTTTGCCTTTTCAGGATTTATAACTTTATAGCTAAGAGTTGGCTTTACACCATCATTCACCCAAACTGATGAGAAATCAGAATTAAAGCAAATATATAAACCTTTCAAGTATGAGTAAATTGGTGGATCAGTGTCTTGCTTTGTTTGCAATACAAGTGTATGACTTGCATCTCTATCTTCACTTCGGTTCAGGGATACTTCTTTACGAGAGATTTTAATGTCTGAAAGATCTTCTAACAAATCCTTGCTGATTGCACCTATTGAATGATACATTTCTCCATCTGACACCCAAACCGCAACCGTTTCTTCTGTTATCGAGTTCAACGTTCTATTTTCAATATCCTTAAGTTTATTGGAAGTCGGATTTGTCAAGAAACATACCGCAACTGCAACACTTGCAATAATCGCTACAACAATAATCCAAAAGGCGGGTTTCTTATAATTCAAAATCGACTTCACTCTATCTTTTACACCTACCTCACCAAAAGCAAGAGGACAAGCGGCAATCATACGGCGATTTACACTACAGGTAAGCAGTGCTTGCGAATAGTCCGCTTTCTGCTCGGTGTTCAATTCTTTAATAACCTTTTCATCACAAGCAAGCTCGATATCACGACAAAGCAGTACATATCCAAGCCACATCAAAGGATTGAACCAATGCAGCGTGAGCACCAAAAAGCCAAACGGCTTCCACCAGTGGTCTTTACGATGAATGTGGGCGTTTTCGTGTGCGATAACGTGGGACATATTCTGCTCATTCATATTGAACGGCAGATAAATCTTAGGCTTTATAATTCCAAGTACAAAGGGAGAAACAACGTTTTCACTTTGATAGATATTATCACGTAGAAGAACTGCTGTGCCAATCTTATTTTTCACTCTTGAATAGCTGATAATAGTATAAGCCAAAAGCAAAACGATACCCACAATCCACACAATTGCTAAAATAGTTGTAATATCCACAAAATGTCCTGTAGGCCTTGTAACACCTTCGTAATAATGTTCACCCAAATAATTATTAACTTGATTATCAATTATGGTAACACCTGACTCAAAATGCGGTCTTGGTGAATCAGGAGCTTTGCTGATGGTTTCGCTACTCGGAATCAAGCTGAAAATACTTTCAAAGGAGAACGGCATTATAAGACGAAGTCCAACAATGCCCCAAAGAATACCATTGATCCATTTGGGTGCTTTGTTAAGTAATAATCTTAAAAGCAATACCGCAAGAACGATCCAACTTGCGGATATGCTCATATTGACAATATTTAAGAATAACTCACTCATTTTGATTCTCCCTTCCTATAGCGGTCTATCATCTGCTGAACCGCATCAATCTCTGCATCAGAAATCTTTTGATGTTTTGTGAATGCCGCAATAAATACTGGCAAAGAACCCTCAAAGATCTTCTCTACCATTTCGTTTAGTTCGGCCGCTTGCACTTGGTCTTTACTAACAAGTGATGTGACAACTGTATTTTCGTTTTTTAACACTCCACGTTCAGACAATCGCTTGATAACGGTATAAGT
>CAKSDT010000093.1 GCA_934446135.1 uncultured Clostridia bacterium | reverse complement strand
ATACGGAACATTGTACCGAAAATCACATTCATACCGATTTTGTGCATAAACTTTCGGAGGAGATGCCGGATGACGATTTGCTTATTGATCTTGCCGAGTTTTTTAAGGTTTTCGGCGATTCAACAAGGATAAAAATTCTTTATGCACTTTATAAAGAGGATATGTGTGTGTGCGACATTGCAGACCTTTTGGGAATGACGCAAAGTGCAATATCGCATCAACTCAAGGTTTTAAAAACATTCAGGCTGATAAAAAACAAGCGTGACGGCAAAAGCGTTATCTATTCCCTTGCAGATACTCATGTTGCAAAAATTATCTCACAGGGATTAGAACACATTGAAGAATAAGAAAGGAATGGTAAAAATGACAAAAACTTATAAATTAAAGGAAATTGACTGCCCAAACTGTGCAGCCGAAATCGAAAGAAACATCAATAAACTTGATGAGGTTACAAACGCTTCAATTAGTTTTATTACTCAAAAACTTACTTTGGAGGCAGAAAATATTACAGATGAACTTTTGGATAAAATTGATAAAGTAATTCAAAAGACTGAATCGGAATCGGGAATTATAAGATAACCGGGAGGTTTCGTTATGAACAAGAAACAAAAAGAGAAGTTAAAACTTATAATAATATCATTTTGTTTGTTTGTATTGGGACTTTTGTTTGAAAAGGTAATTGTAAATAAGTTTGTTTCTGCATTGCTGTATATAGTTGCTTACCTTATTGTAGGAGGCCCCGTACTTAAAAAAGCCTTTTTAAATCTTTCAAACAAAAGATTTTTGGACGAAAATTTTTTAATGACATTCGCTTCCCTCGGTGCAATGGCTCTTTTAGAGTATGAAGAAGCCTGTGCAGTAATGCTTTTTTATGCGGTAGGGGAACTTTTTGAAAGTATTGCGTCGGCAAAGTCGAGAAATTCCATTAAAGATTTAATGGAACTTACAGATGATACCGCAACTGTTTTAAGGGACGGAGAATTTGTTACCTTAGACTGCGGCGAGATAAATGCGGGCGACACAATAAAATTAAGTGCAGGAGAAAAAGTACCTGTTGACGGCGTTATATTAAAAGGCGAAGGATATTTTGACACATCGGCAATAACCGGTGAATCGGTGCCTGTAATGAAGCGGGAAAACGATGAGGTTATGAGCGGATTTATAAACAAAGAGGGCGGGATTCTGCTTACGGCTCAGAAGAGGTTTGAGGATTCTGCTGTAAGTAAAATTCTTGAAATGGTTGAAAATGCCTCGGCGAAAAAATCAAAACAAGAGAATTTTATAACGAAATTTTCGGGATACTACACCCCGTCTGTTGTGGGTCTTGCAGTTTTGATTGCAGTTATTGTTCCGATCTTTACAGGATTTAATTTTGCATTATGGATAAAGCGTGCTCTTACATTTTTGGTAGTTTCCTGTCCGTGTGCTTGGGTTATATCGGTTCCTTTAAGTTTCTTCGGCGGAAGAGGAAGTTGTGCTAAATCGGGCATACTTGTGAAAGGCGGGAACTATATAGAATCACTTTCCAAGGCAGATACAATCTGTTTCGACAAAACCGGAACGCTTACAAAGGGAAGTTTTGAGGTTACCGAGATAAATTCGGAGAATGAGGAAGAACTCTTGAAACTTACGGCTTATGCACAGTATTTCTCAACTCATCCCATAGGAAAGGCAATTATTAAGAAATTCGGAAACACCATAGATGAAAATGAAATTTCCGATTATAAGGAAATTGCCGGAAAAGGAATAAGTGCAAGAGTTTTCGGCAAAGAAATTTTTGCCGGCAATGAAAAACTTATGGATTTTGCCGGAGTAACGGCAGAACCTGTTTCAGGAACTGTCTGCCATGTTTGTGCAGACAAAAAATATCTTGGTTATATAAAGATTTCAGATGCTGTAAAACCTGAAGCAAAAGAAATGACGGAAAAACTTAAAAAACTCGGCATAAAAGAAACAATAATGCTTACGGGAGACAACAAAGAATCGGCAGAAGCAGTTAAAGATGAAATTGGTATTTCAAAGGTTTATGCTTCACTTCTTCCGCAGGATAAAACAAAAAAAGTTGAAGAACTTAAAAATTCCGGCAGAAAAGTTATGTATGTCGGCGACGGAATAAACGACGCTCCCGTTTTGATGCTTTCAGACTGCGGAATATCAATGGGTAAACTCGGTTCCGATGCAGCAATCGAGGCATCAGATGCGGTAATTATTGATGACAACATATTAAAAATACCTAAAATGATAGAAATATCACGGAAAACAGTTCGTATTGCAAACGAAAATGTGTGGTTTGCCCTTATTGTAAAATTTGCAGTGCTGGCACTTAGTGCGGCAGGTTTGGTCGGTATGAACGCGGCAGTATTTGCAGATGTCGGCGTAAGTATTATTGCAATATTAAATTCGTTCAGAACTATGGCAAATTCAAAACAGTTATAATTTTATTCAGGTTCATAACATAAAAAAGACGGAAAGATTACAAATCTTGTCCGTTTTTTTGCGGTTTTGGGAAAAATTTTAAAAAAATATACCTAAATTTTACTTTTTCTATTTACAAAACAGAAAATAAAGTATATAATAACTCTGTTAGATGTGCGGGCATTTTTCTGCCCTTTTCTATTGACACATCTAACCCCAACAATTGTAAATTATTTAAGGGGGAAAAATATATTATGAGCAAAAAGTATGTTTATCTTTTCAGCGAAGGCGATGCTTCAATGCGTGAACTCCTCGGCGGTAAAGGTGCAAACCTTGCTGAAATGACAAAGATTGGCTTGCCTGTACCTCAGGGATTCACAATCTCAACAGAGGCTTGTACTCAGTATTATGAGGATGGCAGAAAAATCAACGATGATATTCAGAAAGAAATTATGGAAAACATCGTTAAAATGGAAGAAGTTTGCGGCAAGAAATTCGGTGATATCAACAATCCTTTGTTAGTATCTGTAAGATCAGGTGCGAGAGCGTCTATGCCGGGTATGATGGATACAATCTTAAACCTCGGTCTTAACGAAACCGTTGTCGAAGCAATTGCAAAACAGTCAAACAACCCGCGTTGGGCATGGGACTGCTACAGAAGATTTATTCAGATGTATTCAGATGTTGTTATGGAAGTAGGTAAAAAATACTTCGAACAGCTTATCGATGAAATGAAAGAAAAGAAAGGTGTTAAACTTGATGTTGAATTAAGTGCCGATGACTTAAAAGAACTTGCTACACAGTTTAAGGCTGAATATAAATCAAAAATCGGCGAAGATTTCCCGTCAGATCCTAAGGAACAGTTGATGGGTGCTATCAAAGCCGTATTCAGATCATGGGACAACCCAAGAGCAAATGTTTACAGAAGAGATAACGATATCCCTTATTCATGGGGTACAGCAGTTAATGTTCAGATGATGGCATTCGGTAATATGGGTGATGACTGCGGTACAGGTGTTGCATTTACCCGTGACCCTGCTACAGGTGCTAAAGGTCTTTTTGGTGAATTCCTTACGAACGCACAGGGCGAAGATGTTGTTGCCGGCGTAAGAACACCTATGCACATTTCTGAAATGGAACAGAAATTCCCTGAAGCATTTGCACAGTTTGTTGAAGTTTGCAAAACTCTTGAAAATCATTACAGAGATATGCAGGATATGGAATTTACTGTTGAACACGGTAAACTTTATATGCTTCAGACAAGAAACGGTAAGAGAACAGCACAGGCTGCTTTGAAAATCGCCTGCGATTTGGTAGACGAAGGTATGAGAACTGCAAAAGAAGCAGTTGCTATGATTGAACCGAGAAACCTCGATTCACTTTTACATCCTACATTCGATGCAAAAGCATTAAAGGCTGCTACACCGATTGCAAAAGCATTGGGTGCTGCACCGGGTGCTGCTTGCGGTAAAATCGTATTTACTGCAGCAGATGCTGAAGAATGGGCTGCAAGAGGCGAAAAAGTTGTTCTTGTAAGACTTGAAACTTCACCTGAAGATATCACAGGTATGAAAGCATCACAGGGTATTCTTACAGTTCGCGGCGGTATGACATCGCACGCAGCGGTTGTTGCCCGCGGTATGGGTGCTTGCTGCGTATCGGGTTGCGGCGACATCATTATGGATGAAGCAAACAAACAGTTTACTTTAAACGGTAAAGTATATAAAGAAGGCGACATCATTTCATTTGACGGTTCAACAGGCTGCGTTTACGACGGTGCTATCCCGACAGTTGACGCTAAAATAGCAGGTGAATTTGACAGAATTATGAAATGGGCTGATGAATTCAGAACACTTAAAGTAAGAACAAATGCAGACACTCCGGCTGATGCTAAAAAAGCAAGAGAGTTGGGTGCTGAAGGTATTGGTCTTTGCAGAACTGAACATATGTTCTTTGAAGAAGACAGAATTGCTGCATTCAGAGAAATGATTTGCTCAGATACAGTTGAAGAAAGAGAAGAAGCATTAAATAAAATTCTTCCGCTCCAGCAGGGTGACTTTGAACAACTTTACGAAGCAATGGAAGGCGACGCTGTTACAATCAGATTCCTTGATCCGCCGCTTCACGAATTCGTACCTGTAGAAGATGCAGATATCGAAAAACTTGCAAAAGCAAAAAATAAGACTCCTGCAGAAATCAAAGCAATGTGCGAATCACTTCACGAATTTAACCCGATGATGGGTCACCGTGGCTGCCGTCTTGCAGTAACATATCCTGAAATTGCTAAGATGCAGACAACTGCAGTAATCCGTGCTGCAATCAATGTTAACAAAAAACATCCTGAATATAAGATAGTTCCTGAAATTATGATTCCGTTAGTTGGCGAAATTAAGGAATTAAAATATGTTAAAGACATTGTAGTTGCAACAGCAGATGCTGAAATCAAAGCAGCAGGTGTTGAACTTAAATATGAAGTCGGTACAATGATTGAAATTCCGAGAGCAGCTCTTACTGCTGACGAAATTGCAAAAGAAGCTGAATTCTTCTGTTTCGGTACAAACGACCTTACACAGATGACATTTGGTTTCTCAAGAGATGATGCAGGTAAGTTCTTAGACGCTTACTATGATGCAAAAATCTTTGAAAACGATCCGTTTGCAAAACTTGATCAGACAGGTGTCGGTCAACTTATGGAAATCGCTATCGAAAAAGGTAAAAAAGTTCGTCCTGACCTTCATTGCGGTATCTGCGGTGAACACGGCGGCGACCCGACTTCGGTAGAATTCTGCCATAAGATTGGTCTTGATTATGTATCATGCTCACCGTTCAGAGTGCCGATTGCAAGACTTGCAGCAGCACAGGCAGCAATTGCTGAAAAATAATCTTTAAAAACCAATAGCATAAAAATAAAACCAAATGACCTTGAAGAACTAACATTCTTTGAGGTCATTTTAATTTTTTTAAAAAATTTACAACAAAATCAAATATTAGATTGTATATATAGTGAAAAGGCGAAAAACACAGAAGTTTTTCCGGCAAATATCAGTCTTTCTTCCCGTCCGCGGATGAAAGCAGTTATTAAAAATTTTGCGGACAGAAAGGTAAATAATTATGAATAAGAAAGTTTTATCAGTTTTGCTTGCAGCGTCTGTAGTTTGCTCATCGGGAGCAGCACTTGCACAGGAAGCACAGGCAACACAGGGAACACCTGATATCAATATTGTTAAAATGGAGGACCGTTCAGAAGTAATGATGGGTGCTTTGACAATTACTGAAATCGGTGACAACTATATCGTCGGTACAAACGATGAGAAAATCGAAATAAGACTTAATATCAGCGATGAAACAATTATGATCGATAGCGATAGCCAGTTACCGTTTTCTTTAAGCGATATTAAAAAAGGCGATGAAATTTATACCGAATACTCAGATGTGATGACACAAAGTCTTCCTCCGCAGTCAACTGCTTATCTTTTGGTTAAAAATTATAAGACAGGCGGTATGGTAAATCTTATCAATGCCGATGAGGTTTCAAAAGATGAAGACGGAAATCTCGTTGTAACAGACAATAAAAGAAATATCATAGTAAGAGCAAGCAAAGATTCTTCGGTTAAACCTTACAGAACAAAGAACATAGTTAAACTCGACGATATAACTGCAGGTTCAACACTTCTTATGTGGTATGATATTGTAGCACTCAGTATGCCGGCACAGGCAGGTACAAATAAAGTCGTTGTGGTTTCTTTGGCAGGGGAAGGACAAATCGTAGTTGACGGCAAGGTACTTTCAGACGCAAAAGCACCGTACTATGATGAAAGCACAGCAATGGTTCCTTTAAGAAAAATCAGCGAAAAACTCGGATATAAAGTTTCTTGGAACGAAGAAAACGAATCAATTATTGTTGAAGGAAATTCTTATGTTGCAACTCTTGTAAACGGCGACAGAGAAGTTAAGATCGAAAAAGATGCAAGAAGTTTTGAAAAATCAAGAAAAATTTTAAATGCTAAAGAAACAGTTGTAAAAGACGATACAACTTTTGTACCGCTTGAATTTTTCAAAGAATTCGGAAACGAAGTTTCAAATGAAGGCGGAGTATTGTCAATCACATCAGTTCCTGCTGAATAAAACAAGACTTTTGATGAATTTTGTCTTTTAAAAAATCTTGACATAGTGCCTTTGTTATGGTAATATGTAATTGCGTATGTATTGTACGACAGATTTATATAAAACCTTTTGGTTTTATGAAAGGAATGGTAACAAATGGCAAAAGGAAAAGTAAAATGGTTTAATGCAGAAAAAGGTTACGGTTTCATTGAAAGTGAAGACGGTACAGATGTTTTCGTTCATTTTTCAGCAATTGTAATGGACGGTTACAAAACACTTGAAGAAGGTATGGAAGTAACTTTTGATGTAAGCGAAGGTGCTAAAGGACCACAGGCTTCTAACGTACAGAAAGCGTAATATAACATTATATGCGTTTGGGGCTTTTATATATATAGATGTAAATCAGTCTATGATAAATTAGA
>CAKSDT010000092.1 GCA_934446135.1 uncultured Clostridia bacterium | reverse complement strand
TCTTACGTTCTTTTTCAAATAACGCTATTGAATGTTGACGTATGCTTGTTAAACCCATATCAGCCATAAGTTTGCGCACGGTATCTTCTGATGTCTTATTTTGTTGCGAAGAATGTGGTTGTAAAACGTTCCTCTATCCACGTCAAGAGCCTCGCACAGTATTCGGACACTATGAGATCCGTAAATCCTTTCAAGAGCGTATAATTTCTCTTTTAATGGTGCGGTAGGCAAACAATTCGCTTCCTTGATTATTTGAATGATTTCTTTTAATCTTTCGATTCGACTTTTAAGCCGCTTGATCTCTTTGTCTTTCGCAGTATTCTCAATTGGCTCAAGTTCTTTCTCGTGAATCCATCGGTAGATCGTATTTCTCGAAATGTTATATTTTTTAGATAACGCAAGAACGAGTACTTTTGCATTAAGTTCAGACAAGATGATAATTTTAAGTTCATCGCTGTATTTGTTCATTAGTTACTCCTTTAAGGTTGAGATGAGCCTATTATACTTGAAAAAATAGCGAAAAAATGCTATAATTTGAAAAACAACGAGGATAAAATATGTATGATGCAATCATAATCGGTGCGTGTCCGACAGGCACAACTACCGCTAAAACATTGGCGGAGAACGACATGAACGTCTTGGTAGTAGAAAGAATGAAACTACCAAGAAATAAATCATGTTCGGGAATGTTGATAAAGAAAACAGTAGATTTGGTTAAAAAGTATTTTGGTGAAATTGTTCCGGATTCAGTAAAATGCATCCCATATGATAACTGCGGAATGTTTTTTACGGATAAAAACGGAAAGGAATTTGTTTTTAAACAAGATGCGTTAAATGTTTGGCGTAGTAAATTTGATTATTGGTTAATAGAGAAAGCAATAGCTACTGGGGTGGAGCTGCGAGATGAAACATCTGCGCTGTCTTGTAAGTTAAAAGATGACTATGTCGAAGTAACGCTTCATTCGGACGAAGAATACAGCGTCCAAGCAAAATATGTCGTAGATTATGAGGGTGCTGTTTCTTCTTTTAAGCAAACCATTAGTAGAAAAAAGCAAGAGCATATTACAACTTTTCAAACGTTTAATAATGGCATGATTGATTTGGATCCGCATTATTTTTATGCGTTTTTACAGCCAGAATTGTCGGAGTACGATGCGTGGTTTAACGTAAAAGACGAGATGCTTGTTTTGGGCGTTGCAGTAAAAGATTCAACGAAGATTCCTTTTTATTACGATAAGTTTATTCAGTATATGGTTTCAACCCACAAGTTGAAAATTACAAAAGAAATAAAGAAGGAGCGATGGGTTATGCCCTATATTCGAAATGACTTTCAAATCGACTATGGGCAAGGGCGTGTCTTTTATGCAGGAGAGGTAGCAGGATTTCTGAATCCAATGGGAGAGGGAATCTCGTCGGGAATCGAAAGCGGCTATTCCATAGCACAAGCCATAATAAGCCATTTTTCAAACCCCGATGCGGTTTTAACAGATTATATTAAACGGACGGAAGAGTTAAAGGCGTATATGGAAAGGCAGTGGAATTTGGTTGACAGGTTGACAGAATGATAAGTAATTAAAAACATATTTTTTAGTATTAAACGGATAAGTCTTTTAGAAGAGATGACAATGCATGCTATAGTTTTATGGAATAATGTATTAAAGGAAATGTTGCAAAAAACGAGAATCCAAAAGATGCAGAGTAAGAGTTTTTCTTAGAGGAGAATAATAAATGATAGAGCACAGAGATTTAGATTATTGGAAAGGTCAAATTGAGAAGTATGACGATAAAGTAAATACAATATTGATTGATTGTATAGAGCGGATACAAATATCGGAAAAGCTACTGGATGGATTAAGACATTTCACAGAAGCAATAATGTGTTTTATAAGGGAGTTCGATCAACCCAAAGAATTTGTAAAAAGGTATGATGAAATAGAAGAATCTAAAAAGTATTGTAAGAGTCAAGCCAAGTATCGGTTTATTTCTGATTTCGAAGAAAATTTAAATGGATCCGTGGGGCATCAAGACTTTTTTGGAGAATATGCGGAAAGATTGTTTTTGAAATACTATGGGGTGCTAATAAGAATCAAAGAATTGTTCAGAATAGAGTTTTCTTTTCCTTTATTTAAGGATATAACAAAGTATCCGATTGATTTGGATGAATCCTTTCTTTCATATTACCGTTTAATTATAAAGACTCTCTCTAAGAATGATCTCAACAACAACTTGTCTGGTTGTGATAGTTTTTACATGCAAAAGAAAAAGATGATATATGTTGACGGTGTTTTGTTTTATGAATATACGCTAACAAATGCTCTTGACAATAATAACAAGTTCGATAGATTTATTGCGTTTTCTTTGCTAAACATTCCCGAACACTATGCGATTAAAGCCCGTACAAAAGATAGAACGGTTCAGTTTTTCGGACAAACAATAGAGTATCAAGTTATTGTGGGTTTTAAAATCGCAATTAGACCTTGTGAATTCGATAAACTGGCATCAATTATGGGGTTTAATTATCGTTTTTCTCGCACAAAAGAATATTGGAATTTGATGGACTATCTCGAGTTGTCGCATAAAACGCTTAATCAAATAGTAGAGTATTCTGACATAGAATTTGAAAGGTTTGTTGGTGGGGTTTTCAGCGCATCAAAAGAGACAATGCTCTTTAAATTGTTAAATAGGTGTAGATCATTTCTACAATCAAATGAAATTGTCGGAAAGAATGCGTTGAGATATCTATTGTTTAAGATGAATAATACACTATTAGCGAATCAGAAGCCTAAAGATGAAGATGATTGCTTATCATCAATTAATTTATCAAAAAGAATATATGGATTTGATAAGTTGCCGCTATCAACTTGTCCGATTCGACACGAACCGAGTATGAGAGATCTCCTCTCGGTTTATGATTTTTCAAACCACAAAGCAGAGATTATGGCAAGAACAATTAGCGCCGCTTCAGTTGATGCATCGTGTATATATGTAGCACAGGATAGAATAGATATAGAAGGTATAGATGATTTGGTTTCAGAATATAATGAAAACTTTAAGAAGCCATCGCTTAGAAGCAGAAAGATATTAAGGCAAGGAAAGTATCTCTATTTAAATGAAAATGAATTAAATACATATACTGCTTTAACTAAGTTGATAGCGTATTCAAATACCATAAATTTTTCTGATTACAAAAACTTTATTGAATCGCAGATAATTAATAAGGGCTTTTCTTTTACTGATGCAAACAAAGAAAAAGCTTTAAAATGCATGTACGAGAAGAGTAGTGTTTTTGCGGTATATGGCGCTGCGGGAGCCGGGAAATCTTATTTTGCAAATTATGTTTTAAAAGCAATGGAAGATGTAGTCAAAGTGTGTATAGCCTCAACAAATCCTGCGGTTGAAAACATGAAGCGAAGATTTGACGACAATTCAGCCACATATATGACGGTATATAAGTTTATTAACGATTATGAACCGTCGAGTAATATTGATTTGCTAGTTATTGATGAGTGCAGTACGGTTTCAACTAAAGAAATATGCGAAATAATGCAAAAGGTATCCCCTAAACTCATTTTATTATTAGGCGATACTTATCAAATTAAGCCCATCTCTTTCGGGAATTGGTTCGGGCTTCTAAGAAGATTTTTACGAAAAGATTGCTATGTTGACTTAAATAACCAATATCGATGCAATAGTGAAACACTTCTCGGTTTTTGGGATGAAGTTAGAAGATTGGGTAAAAACATTCAGGAGTTGTTATCCATGAATGAGATATCTCATAAATATGATGAGACAATTTTCAACAAAAACGACCAAGATGAAATAATTCTCTGTCTGAATTATGATGGATTATATGGCATTAATAACCTTAACAAGATACTTCAGAAAAATAACCCTAATAAAGAGTATAGATGGAAGCAATATAGGTTCAAGATTGGCGACCCCATTATTTTTAACGAAACAACAGCATATAGAGGTGTTTTTTACAACAACTTAAAAGGAACGATCATTGATATTGCCGAAACAAAAGACGAATTTGTATTTACGGTAAAGCTAAAACGTGTCGTCAATCCTTTTGTTTGTTCGTCTAATAATGTAACATATATAAAAACGGAAAATGAAGAAACGATTGTTTCATTTGAAGTTAGTAAATATGGAGAAGATTACTATGATGATGACACAAGAGGAAACACGAGAATTCCATTCCAAATTGCCTATGCTTTGTCTATACATAAGGCTCAAGGACTAGAATACAATTCGGTTAAAATAATCATTTCAAATGAAGTAGAGGAAAATATTTCGCATAATGTTTTCTACACAGCAATCACAAGAGCAAGGAACTTGTTGACAATTTATTGGACGCCCGAATCAGAAGAAAAGATAGTAAAAAACTTTTATATGGAGAACTGCGATAACGATGCCGTGATTCTATCTGCAAAATATCCAGATTTACAACTCGTTTAAATGTATTTGTCTTTTTGGAAAACTTCACTACAGTCATAAGATAGAATAGCGGATATTAAAGTAATAGGAGATAAAAAATGAAAAGTGATTTAAGTGTTGATGTTAAGAAAAAATTAGAAAGTGGCTCATGTATTATTGTTTTTGATACGAATGTATTTTTGAATCTATATAGGGTTTCACCTGATTATGCAGATTTTCTGCTAAAATGTTTAGATATTGTAAAAAGTTACATTATTGTGCCTAAAACAGTTCAAATAGAATTTAATAAGTATAGCAAAGCAATGTATTATAAACGCCAGAATTCTATAGAAAATTTAATTGAAGAAAGCGTTAAACTAGTTAAGAGACAAAAAGATAAGATGCTCAATAGTTGTTTTGTTATGCAAAAGAGAAAGTTTCCAGAAATTGAGGAATTAATTCGATGCAGTAGTGAAAAATATGAATCTGCTGAAAAGCTGATGCGAGATTATTTCGAGGATCATAACGATCTTACTCAGATTTGTGATACTTGGACGAGTGATAAGCCATCGGAATTTATAACCCTTTTAGATTCTAATAAGCAAGTTTTATGTTCCTTGGATTATTTGACACTTTATGCAATTTGCGAAGAGGGAGAAGCGCGTTATAAAAAACAAATTCCTCCCGGATACAAAGATGCAAAAGAAAAAGATGGGGTAAGAAAGTTTTGTGATTTAATTTGGTGGAAAGAAATATTAAAATTTGCGCAAGAGCATAAAAAGGATGTGATTCTAGTTACAGACGATATCAAGGAAGATTGGTGGAAGAAAGATGAGCGTGACTTTGTTTTCAGAGAAGAGTTGTTGGAAGAATTTGATAAAGAGACTAAACACTTAGACAACGGAGATCCAACAAAGGCAGAAAAGCATTTGACCTTGGTGCCATTTATTTCAGAAGATTTCTTCAAGGCGTTGTCAACCAGTTATGATGTTGAACAGCCTGAAACTATTGATTATGCACTAACTATTACGAGCGATGCCTACATAAGTTTAATAGAGGATAGAGTGTTTGATACCATTATTGATATTTTGGCTTATTCAAATGACAGTTTTTTAAAAGAAGAAACGATGACTCGCTTTGGTAGTGAGGGCGTTGAAGAGTGGGAAATTGAAGATCACGAATTTGTTGATTATGAATTGATTGGTCGAGACGGAGATAAATTTTACTATAATATAAAATACAAAGTAATAATGTCTGGAGACTCATACGATTATTGGGGCAGAGATGATGATACGAAAGATGTGATTCTTTCAAATGCGTTCCATCATACTGTCGAGGGCGTTATTACTGTCAAGGTCACCCGCACAGTTGATTTAACGATGGATTTTAATGATAATGAATTCGATGATTGCAAAATAGTAGAAGGAGAATTTGAAGAAATGGATTATAGCGAGGATGGCGAAGAAGACTTCGATGATGGCTATGGACAAGGCGTTTGCCCGAAATGCGGGAAGCCATTATCTTTTGAGACAGATGCGCTTAATGGTTTTTGTATAAAATGCACAAAAGAATCTGATGATATTTAAAAATTTTTTTAAAAATAGAAAAAGTAATGAGTGATATTAAGAAACAAAACAATCATTTGTATCCGGCATTTCATATTCGCAAATGGGTTGATGCGGGAGGACAAGTATACGATAAAAGCTCTCAACGCAAGAACAAATGTCGTAACATCAATTATCAAAAGGACTTTACTGCGAAGTTCTACTATTCTTTAGGAAAAGATGACAGCGCATTAGAGGATCGCTTATCGAGATTTGAGTATACGATTGCGCCTTTAATAGAAAGAATTGATTCATCTGGGAAAAGTGTTTATCTTACAGGGAAAGAACTTGAACTTATTAAACTCTATTGCTTGTTGTGCGCGAATCGTCATGCGAATACTTGCGAAGTAATTAAAAGCGATGAAGCCAATATCTACAGGAGTAATGACTATGTGTTTGGCACACATAGAAATGAAACGCAAAAAGAAGCAGTAGATATGACGACTGTGATCGTCAAAGAATATGAAAAGCTTATTGAAATGCCCAGTGAAATGAATGCTGGAGCGCAAAGAGAAGAAAGGTTTTTTTACGCTCCGGTAGTATGGACGGCAGGTTTACATCTTTCAATAGTTCGCGCAGACGCCCCTGTTTTATTGATTTCAGATAGATTCTGTATTCTTGAAAATACGATTGATTCTGATCACCTTTATGCCTATATTCCGATTTCTCCAAAGACTGCACTCTTACTGGTCAACAGTGAGTATTACTTTAACGAAGAAGCCTTTTGCAGAACGAAAGCACGGTTTGGGGACAAATATGGGAATGGCGTGCCAGATGAATACTTGTCAGACTTATTTGGTGTAGAAGTGGGCGAGTTTGAAGGCGCATTGTTTTGCGAGTATTATTCACAGCCAACGATGGAACAACATATAGAGAGAGAAACAAATTCCTTATATGTTAAGATTAGCTGTTTGCCCAAAGAGGTTTTTCGGTTGTTCAATTCAATCTATTGTGAAGATGGTGAAAAGATTCTTTTTTGTAACAAGGAAGAATTGGGCTTCGCTTTAACGCATCAACTGCAATGTCGTGATATTGTTATAGGATAGAGTAGATTTATTTTGGGAAAATATTGAGAATTAATGGGGTCGAACCACTCAACCAGGTGACA
>CAKSDT010000091.1 GCA_934446135.1 uncultured Clostridia bacterium | reverse complement strand
GGTCACGAACACCTCTTTTACGATTATTATGTAAAAGGCAAGACCATCACTCTTAAAGATGTGAAAAATACAATGAATACAGTTTTTGCCATCTACGAGAGTGCTTATGCCAACAAGGAGGTTAAAGTATGAAAATGACATTCAGATGGTACGGCGAAAATGATCCCGTTACCTTGGAACTAATCAGTCAGATTCCGGGTGTAACCGGAATTGTATCTGCTGTGTATGACATACCGGTAGGTGAGGTATGGAGTTATGACAGGATTTGTAAGTTAAAGGATACTGTTGAAGCTTCCGGACTTGAACTTTCTGTAATTGAAAGTGTTCCGGTTCATGAGGATATTAAAATGGGGTGCGGCAACCGTGACAGGTATATTGAAAATTATTGCGAAACTTTAAGGAATCTCGCAAAAGCGGGTATTGACTGCGTGTGCTATAATTTTATGCCTGTTTTCGATTGGACACGCTCAGATTTAAAGCATATTCTTCCGGACGGTTCAAATTCACTTGCATATGATGACAAAACAGTTAAAGAAATGAATCCCTTATCTGGTGAATTATCACTCCCGGGTTGGGATGAAAGTTATACGAAAGATGAAATGAAACAACTTCTTAATTTTTATAAAAATGTATCTGAAGAGGACTTGTGGAACAATTTAAAGTACTTTTTGGATAGAGTAATAAAAGTTGCTGAAGAAGTTAAGATTAAGATGGCAATACATCCGGATGATCCGCCGTGGAGCATATTCGGACTGCCCAGAATTATTACAAACAAAGCAAATCTCGAACGCTTTTTAAAACTATATGACAGTCCATATAACGGACTCACTCTGTGCAGCGGTTCTTTAGGTGCTGACCCCAATAACGATATAGCCGATATGGTCCGAGCATTTGCAGACCGAATACACTTTGCTCATATAAGAAATATAAAAATAACAGGTAACCATTGTTTTGAAGAGGCAGGCCATAGGACAGAAGATGGCTCGCTTGACATATATGGAATTATTAAAGCGTATCATGACAGCGGTTTTGACGGGTATATTCGCCCTGATCACGGCAGAATGATATGGGGCGAAGAAGGAAGGCCCGGATACGGTCTTTTCGATCGTGCTTTGGGAGCGGTATATATTAATGGAATTTGGGAAAGTTTGGATAGGAGTGAAAACTAATGAATTTACCTTTTGAAATTAACTTAAACAGTAAAGTAGCAGTTGTAACAGGCGGCGGCGGGATACTTTGTTCTGATTTTGCAAAAACAATTGCAAAATGCGGTGCAAAAGTTGCGGTTTTGGATTTAAATGGAGATGCAGCAAAAAAAGTTGCAGATGAAATTAATCGAGATGGAGGCTGTGCTATCGGTATCAGCACCAATGTTCTTGACAAAGAGAGTCTTATTGCTGCAAAAGAAGAAATCAATAACAAACTAGGTAAAGTTAATATACTTTTAAACGGTGCCGGAGGAAATAATCCTAAGGGTACAACATCAAAAGACTATTATGAAATCGGTGATGAAACAAAAGAAGATGTAAAGTCATTTTTCGACTTGGATCCCAGCGGCATTGAATTTGTATTTAATCTTAATTTTCTCGGTACTCTTTTACCGACACAGGTATTTGCCGGTGATTTAATTGAAGAAAAAGATTCGGTTATTATAAATATTTCTTCTATGAATGCTTTTTGTCCGCTTACAAGAATACCCGCATACAGCGGTGCAAAAGCAGCAGTATCTAATCTTACTCAATGGCTTGCAGTCCACTTTTCGAAGGTAGGCATAAGAGTAAATGCAATTGCTCCGGGATTTTTCCTTACAAACCAAAACAGAGCGTTGCTTCTCGATGAAAATGGCGATTATACCGAACGTTCGAAAAAAATTATTAATGCTACACCTATGGGAAGATTCGGTGAAACAAGCGAACTTGCAGGAACTCTTTTATGGCTTCTATCGGATGGTGCTACATTTGTAAATGGGGTTATAGTACCGGTAGATGGAGGTTTTTCTGCGTACAGCGGAGTATAAAAATCAATAATTTAACAGTCGGCCGAGAGCCGGCTGTTTTTTGTTGTCTACTGACAGTGGATTAAAAAATCAAAAATAATATAATTAACTCCGAGGTGATGGTAGTGAATTTAAGAAAAACCGGAGAACTTATATGTAAACTAAGAAAAGAAAAATCGATGACTCAAAAACAAATTGCTGATAAATTGGGAATTGAGCCAAAGACGGTTTCTTGTTTGGATGTCAAGAAATGCAACGCTGAGCATACCCCGAAAATTTCAGAAATTGAAAATGATTACTATATTGAATTTAATCATAAAATGACAAAAAAGCATTATATACATTTGCTGCATATGTAACCTTCGATAAATTTCTTACTGTAAGACTTTACCCTGAACAGGATGCAGCAATAAGAATTCCCAAAATATATGGCGGAACACTTTTCTTTTACTGCAGTAAGGATGGTTTATTTGCGTACAACAAATATTTTTTTAATAATTTTAAAACTAAACAATACAAGGTTTAATATTAGGTAGATTTGGTGATACAATAGATATATCAAAAATATAAGGAGTTGATTGGTATATGGAAAAAATCACGGTAAATTTTATACAAAAGTTTAAGGAGCATTTAGTTTATGAGGAAAAAAGCAGGGCAACGGTTGAAAAATATGTCAGAGATATTAAAATGTTTTTTTCGTGGTTGAACAGTTCTGAAATTGATAAAAATAAGATTTTAGAGTATAAGGAATATATTATTTTGAAATATGCACCAAAAAGTGTCAATTCGATAATTTCATCACTAAATGCTTTTTTTGAATTTACAGGCGAACTTAATTTAAAGATTAAGACACTAAAAATACAACGCTGTATATTTTCAAGAAAAGAAAAAGAACTTACCAAACCGGAATACGAAAGATTGCTTACTGCAGCCAATTCGATTGGTAACCGCAAATTATTTTTACTTATGCAGACCATATGTGCCACAGGAATTAGAGTCAGCGAACTTCCGTTTATTTCAGTCTCTGCAATTAAAAGTGGGCAGGCAACTATCAATATGAAGGGGAAAATGCGTGTTATTATACTTCCCGGCAGTCTTTGCAAAGCATTAAAAAGGTTTGCAGAATCACAAAGAATATCAGAAGGAAGTATCTTTATCACAAAAACCGGCAAACCGCTTGACAGAACAAATATATGGAAATTGATGAAGTCACTTTGCGAGACCGCAAAGGTGGATAAAGAAAAAGTATTTCCTCACAATTTAAGGCATTTGTTCGCAAGGACATTTTACAGTTTGCAAAAAGACATTGTAAGGCTTGCTGATATATTAGGTCATTCAGATGTTAATACGACCCGTATTTACACAATGGAGAACAGTGATGTTTGCCGCAGACAAATTCAGAAACTAAATTTATTACGCTGTTAAATAAAAAAAATACCACATAATCGAAATTATGTGGTAAATGTTCCCTAGTACATATTCTGTACCGTAAGCAAATTATAGCATTGCAAAGAACTTTTGTCAATGATTTAATCAACATTTGTAAATTTTCATAACAATTTATCATAGAAGACATAGTTTTTAGACCAATGCTTGCCATATTTTAACATTGGTCTTGATTTGTTATACTTTATTAAATTATATCTGATATCTGCCGATGTGAATTTAAATTTAATACTATTAAATTTTAAATATCTGCAACATAATTTCGATTATGTTGCAGATATTTTGTTGACTTTGGGGGGTGGTTAATATACATCGTACTGCAGCATATCAAATTATAGTTATTTTATGTATGATGGGAGGTAGGATATTTCCTGTCGGCTTAGCCGATTACGGTAATAAATTATGGAATTAATCGAAGACAAAGTATTTTGGTACAGTATTTTAACAATTCCTCTTGTCACACTTTGCATTGTTGTTTTTTATGTAAATATCATTCATCCGTTTTTGGTGAACAAAAGATATATAAAGTCGGAAATTTTAAGATCGTGCGATGAAGAAGAATTTAGTTTCTGGAAAAATGAACTTAAAAAACTTTACATATCGCAAATTCCGTTTTTGGGAAAACTCATTATAAATCATACATAATCATCTAAATGATTTGATATTTCGTTCAAACAACAAAAGTTAAAAAATTAATTAAAGGAGAAATGATAATGAAATTTAAAAAGTTAGTAGCATGCTTGTTGACAGTTGCAATGCTTACAGGAATAATGACTTTTTCAGTTTTTGCTGATGAAACAGTTGAAAATAACACTGTAGAAATTGCAAACGCCAATGACCTTAAACAATTTTCGGAAATGTCACAGACTTCAAACTATAAAGGTAAGACAGTTATTCTTACAAATGATATTGATATGTCAGACATAACTGATTGGACGCCAATAGGAAAAACCACAAAGTTTTCCGGTACATTTGACGGTCAGGGTCACACAATCAGAAATTTCACTTCGAAAAGTAATGGTTATAACATTGTTAACGGCAGCGGATATTGCAATGCCTTTTTTGGCAATTTATCAGGGGCAACAGTTAAAAATGTGACTTTTGACAATGCCAGAGTTGAGTGTGCAGAAGACTCAAATTACGGAAATGTATTTGGTATAGTTGCCGCATATTCATACGGAGATGTTTTCGAAAATGTCACTGTTGACAACTCATATATAAGAGGTTTCGGAAAAGTAGGCGGAATGCTGGGTATGGCAGCAAATCAATCTGCACAAACAACCGTGAAAAACTGTACTGTAAGTAATACTAAAATATGCGGAACTTACGATGCAGGAGGAATTATAGGACTTGGACAAGGAACAATTGTTATGAGTGGCTGTAAAGTTAGCAATAATACATATGTGTCTGACCCGGAATATAATTATGAACTCATTGAAACAGAAATTGCTTGTGATGGCAGCAACAGATTTTGTGCAGGTTCAAACACAAAAATCAAGGGTAATTACTGGGTTTACGGAGAATACTATTATGCAGGTTATGCTGATTTTTACACACATTACGGCAATTCAAGCCACGACTGTGATTTAAAAGACACTAATATGAAACTTGCAAACAGTGAAGTTATTTTTGATGCGGTTGCTGAAGTTAACGGATTTAAGTACCTTACACTTTCAGATGCAATTGCAGCCGCTTCAGACGGTGATACAATTAAACTTGGAGAGGGAACATTTACAACATATGGTAACACTTCACCGCGTAAATCACTTACATTTGTCGGTGCAGAAAGCGGAAAAACATCATGGATAATCGGTGCTGCCGTTCCTGATCCGTCAAATATCGGAACTGAATACAATGCAGATTACAGTTTTGACGGTTGTGACTCAATAACATTTAATAATATTACTCTTAACGCAGGTGCAACACCGTACTTAGGATTTGTTCGTGTAAATAACTTTAAAACAGAAGATTGTGTTGTAAACGGTCAGTTATCTTATGCAGGAAATGTAACATCAAGTTATATTAACACTACTTTTAATGCACCGCAAAATGATTATTCAATTTGGTGCTGCAGTCCTTCGGAAAGTATGACCTTTGACGGCTGTACTTTTAACGGCGACGGCAAGTTTATCAACATATACAAAGATTACAGTGCAGGAACAAACGATGTAACTATCACTTTTAAAGATAACACAGTAATTTCAACGACACCAAATAAAAGCGTACTTAATGTAAAAGATGCTAACAACGCTTATACAATTAATATTCTTGGTACAAACACCGTAACAGGACTTGATAAGAATAGTAATACAGGTTCAGATATTTTCCAACTTGAGACACTCGAAAATTCTCAGGATGTAAATTCTACTGTAACCATAAACAACGTTGAAGTGTATAATAAAAATAGAAGTAATGAAAGATTGGCAGCGTATGTCAAGTATGATTTAAATGGCGGTGTTGCTGCAGAAAATGTTGACTATTCCGATTTTGCAGTTACTATTAATGAGGAAATCACCTTGCCAGTACCTCCTGTAAGAGACGGATATTATTTTACACGCTGGAATGATGGCACTAATATTTACGGTCACAGTGCAAAAGTTACTATAACCGGAGATGTTACATTTACTGCTGAATGGGCACAGATTTCGAATTCAACCGGCAGAAGAGATAACAATTCATACAATATTTCTTTCAACACAAACGGCGGAAGTAAAATCGCAAACCAGAAGGTGTCTGAAAATGGTTGCCTTACAGAACCAAAAAAACCAACAAAAGCAGGCTATGATTTTGACGGTTGGTATACAGACTCTGAGTTTAAAAACGAGTACGATTTTGATGCTAAAGTAACAAGCAGTTTTACGCTTTATGCAAAATGGAGTGAACAAGACAATTCAAAACACCAGATAGTTCTCACAATCGGTAAAAAAGATGCTTTGGTCTACGGAACAACAAAAGCAAACGATGTTGCTCCTAAAATAGTAAATGACCGTACAATGCTTCCGGCAAGATTTGTTGCAGAAAGTTTAGGTGCAACTGTTGATTGGAACGAAGAGGAAGAGAAGGTAACTATTAAAGGTAAAAATATTAAAACCGGTGAAAATGTTGTAATTGTTATTACAATTGACTCTGACATTGCTACAGTTAACAGTAAAGAAATTAAACTTGATTCACCGGCATTTATTGAATATGACCGTACATATACACCGCTACGTTTCATTTCTGAACAACTCGGAGCAAGTGTTGAATGGGATGAAACAACTCAGAAAGTTATTATTACTGTTAATTAAAATTATGCCTTATTATTGTTAGTCAATAATCTTATTTTAAGATACTAGTCTAAAACGAGAGGACTGATACAAATATATAGCATAACGCAAGAGGATTTAATCAGGGAAATTTCGCAAAGAGAAAGTGTAAATATTTCAACTGTTCGCAAGATTTTCAAAGGATTAGAAGAAGTGGTTTTTAACGAGTTATCTTATGCATCCCCAAATGAAGATGTAGGTATAACAATTTTTAACGGGCTTAGTATAACAAGAAGTGATAATAAATGTGAAGTCAAAAATTTTACTAAACCTGAAAATCTTAGTATTAATGCACACATTTTAAGTCATTATAATAATTGTACTAACTTGTTTGATAACAAGTAATTTTGCAATTGGGAGTATATTATGAAAGAAATTTTTGTTTTTTTAGGCGGTGCTATGTTTGGGG